>CAYUKI010000015.1:0-15334 GCA_964445235.1 uncultured Acidimicrobiia bacterium
ACCCCCCCCCATATTGTCGAGGCCGCCCAGCGCGCCGCCGCCGATCCGCGCAACCACCGCTACACCGCCACCGCCGGCCTTCCCCCGCTGCGAGAGGCGGTCGCCGAGAAGACGAGGCGCGACTCGGGCCTGGAGGTTTCCTCCGACTCGGTGCTCATCACCAACGGCGCCAAGCAGGCAATCTACAACGCCTTCGCCACCCTCCTCGATCCCGGAGACGAGGTGTTGGTGCCGACCCCCTATTGGGTGACTTATCCGGAGGCGATCTCCCTGGCCGGAGGCGTTCCGGTGGAAGTGCCCACCGATGAGACGTCGGGGTTCCGGGTGACCATTCAGCAGTTGGAGGCTGCCCGTTCGTCCCGCACCAAGGTGTTGCTCTTCGTTTCGCCGGGCAACCCCACCGGAGCCGTTTATCCGCCTTCGGAGGTCGAGAAGATCGGCGACTGGGCCGCCCGGCGTGGGTTGTGGGTGGTCACCGACGAGATCTATGAGCACCTCGTATACGGCGACAACCAATTCCATTCTCTGGCGCCGCTGCTCTCCGATCGGTACGTGATCGTCAACGGTGTCGCCAAGACCTTCGCCATGACCGGTTGGCGAGTCGGGTGGATGGTGGGTCCGCCCGACGTGATCAGGGCCGCCACCAACCTCCAGTCACACGCCACCTCCAACGTCGGCAATGTCGCGCAGATGGCCGCACTGGCCGCTCTGACCGGACCGATGGATTCGGTCGCCCTGATGCGCGCAGCATTCGATCGGCGGCGGCGGACGATGTATGAAGGGCTCGCCGCCATGCCGGGGGTGGTCTGCCGGGAGCCCGAAGGCGCTTTTTACGCCTTTCCGTCACTACGGCAGGCGCTGGCGACCTTGGGGTTCTCGTCGAGCATCGAACTGGCGGCGGCCCTCCTGGAAGAAGCGGGGGTGGCCATTGTTCCGGGTGAGGCCTTCGGAGCATTCGGTTATGCCCGCCTCTCCTACGCCCTCGGGGACGCCGACCTGGTGCGCGGTCTCGACCGGCTCGAAGAGTTCCTCGCCGGCCGGCCGCGTCAGATTTAGGCCTCGGCGGCTCTCCCTACACTCACCGGTGTGTTGAGTTTGGAGAGCGCCCGGGCGGCGGTGTTGGTGGAGCCTCAACACTTCTCCCAAACCTTGCTCCCGATCCAGCCCATGGAAACAGGTGGTTGGCTGGCCGTCGAGGCCACCGGTCTCTCCGGGGCAGACGTGCAGACCTGGCGGGGCGATCTGCGCGGGATCACCTATCCGATCATCCCCGGCCAGCAGGTGGTGGGAAGAATCGCCTCCTGGTCGGATGACTCCATTCCCTTCGAGGTGGGCACCCGAGTGGTTGTGGAGCCACTCATCCGCTGCGGGACATGTCGGAGGTGTTCGAACGGTTTGGCCTCCTGCACCCGCCGCCGGCCAGCCAACGTCTACGGTCTGCTCCCCTCTACGGAACCCCCCGGGCTGTGGGGGGGGCTGGCCGAGTATCTGTACCTCGATCCCCACGCCCGCCTTCATCCAGTCTCCGACGACATCTCCGCACCCATGGCCACCTTCGCTCATCATCTCGCCGCCGGCCGGACCTGGGCGGTCGAGCTGCCGCACTTGTCCGCCGACGCCAATCTGCTCATCCTCGGTCCCGGACCCCGCGGCCTGGCCTGCCTCTTCGCTGCCCAAGAAGCCGGGGCGGGATGGATCGGCGTCTCCGGCCTTGACGTGGACGGCGACCGCCTGGCGATGGCTCGCCAAATCGGCGCCCATATGACCGTCGACGCCACCAGGGAGGATGTCGGATCCGCCGTCGCCCATAGTCTCGGCTCTCGGCCCGATATCGTCGTCGACGCCACCTCCGACGACCCCGAGGCGATCCACACCGCCCTCGACGTGGTCCGGCCGGGCGGCGTGGTGGTTCTCGCCTCCACCAAGGGTGGTCGCACCATCGGGCAGTTCATATCCGACGTGATCGTCGAGAAACAACTGACGCTTGTGGGCGCGCGAGGTGCCAGCACGGCCGCCTACGAGTGGGCCACCAAAGAGCTCGAGCGCGACTCTCGAATCGATCAGATGGTCTCCCACGAGTTCCCGGTCGACGAGGCCAGCCGCGCCATTCAGGCCGCCGCCGGCCTGCTGGGCCACGAGGAGCTGATCTCGGTGGCCGTGACGTTCTGAGAAAGCTCGGTGCGCGTCCCCACCCACGGATCTGGTGGGCTAAGACGCACGGGCTGGACCTGGTTCCACCCTACCCTGCCCGCCCGTGACCGAAACCTGGGTCCCCCAACGGTCGTCCACAAGGGCCTGGGTTCTCTACGACCTGGCCAACACCATCTTCGCGCTGGGCGTCGTGGGTCTCTACTTTCCCGAATGGCTCGTGGTCGACCAGGGCAGACCCGACGCTCACCTCGCCATCGCCGAGGCGGTGGCAGGGGCGGTCGTCATAGTGGCCGCCCCCTTCGTGGGCAGCCTTTCCGACCACCGCGGCAAGCGTCTTCCGGCGCTGGTCCTCACGACTGTCGCCGCGGTGGTGGCCACCTCGTTACTGGCGCGATTCCCGCCGCTCACCTCGCTCATCCTCCTCGGGGTTGCCTTGATCGCCTTCAACATCGGTTCGGTCGTCTACGACGCCCTCCTACCCGACGTGAGCCCGCCCGGCCAAAGAGGAAGAGTGTCCGGTCTGGGTGTGGGGTTGGGGTACATCGGCTCCTTTGTCGGGCTAGGCATCGGCGCCTTGACGATCTCCCATGGGTACCCAGCGGTTTTTTCCGCTCTTGCGGCGGGATTCTTGGTCTTCGCGGTGCCATCTTTCGCCTTCATCAGAGAACGACCTCGACCCCGGGCACCTGGCCCCCCCCCAACCATCGATCAGGTTTTCACCCGGCTTATCGAGTCGTGGAAGTCCACTCGCCAGCATCGAGGGCTGACCCGCTTCCTCGTGGGCCGTTTTCTCTACACCGATGCCATCAACACTCTGATCGGCGGATTCCTCGCCATCTTCGCCCAAACCGAACTGGGGCTGGATTCCACCGGCAGCCGCAATCTGCTCGCCACCGCCATCGCCTTCTCGATACTCGGCGGAGTGATCGGTGCGCGCTTGGTCGACCGCACCGGGCCCCTCAGGTACTTGCGGGCAGTGCTGCTCCTCTGGATTGGCGCCCTCCTGGCCGGCGTCGTCGCCGCCTACACCGGGTGGCAGCCACTTGTTTGGCTGGTGGGAGTGGCGGGCGGAATCGCCCTCGGCGGCACGTGGACATCCGACCGAGTCGCAATGGTGCACCTCTCCCCCCCCGAACGTCTTGGGGAGTACTACGGCCTCTATGCCACGGTAGGAAGGTTCGCAACGGTGCTCGGTCCGCTCACCTGGACGGCGGTCGCCGATCTGCTCGGGCTGGGTAGGAAGGCCGCCCTCGGGGCTCTGACGCTGTTCGTGGCTGCCGCCTGGGTCGTGTTGCGGGGCGTGTCTGATCCCGAGCCCCCAAGAAGGCCTCAAAAGCGATAGCGGCGGGCCTCGGGGGCAGTCATGAGATATTCCTCGGCGTCGTAGGGGATCGGTAGGTCGATGTATTCGCGACTGCCGCGGGCCAACCTTCGGCCGAGCTCGGCGAACCAACCATCGTTGGGGATCTCCCAGGGCCAGACCCTGATGCCGACCCTCCCCCCGACCATGGCGCCGACCATCGCACCGAGCAAACTGCCGCCGAGGGCCGCCGCTCCTTCGATGATTCGAGAGGGCTCCCTCACCACCGGGGCTGCGAGCACGATGCTGATCAGGGCCGTGTCCACGCCCACCGGCTGTCCTCCCGTCAGGGCCTCGGCGATTTCGAGAGGAGCCTTGCCCAGCAAAGCCACGGCTTTGCGCAGGCGGAGACCTACGTCTTTCGCCGCCGTGCTCTCCAGGCCGAGCCGGGCAACCGTCATCTCGGCAACTTCCGCACCCGCCAGCACCAGGTCGGGACCCGACTGCGCAACGGTCGAGGCGGCCACCGCCCCGGCCACCGCTCCCGCCGCCACCAGCGAAACCGGGTCGCTCGTGAACATCGCCGCCACCGTGGAAGCGGCCGTGAGCAAGGCTTCGGGGTCGCGCCGAAACCACAAACCGATGGGCACCACCAGCGCGGCCGGCTCCGCGGTGGGGGTGTTGATAGGAACCGGCTGCCGGCCGTCGACTGCCGCGGCGATCCAGGTAGCGAATGCCGGCGACGGATCGCGGTAGAGCGATGGACCGTCCGTAGACCGGCCGAGTACTGCCATCTCCTCGACCAGCTGCGACGGCGTCACCTCCTCGCGCTGCATGAGGTGGTAGCACAACACGATCATCTGTTGCATCAGGGCCGAATAACCCGTCGAGTTGGCTCGCCCGGCCACGTCGCCGGCCGCCGCGCCCAACAGCGACCCATCGCCGTTACCGGCTGAGAGAGAGACGAGCGGATCGAGGTTGTCACGCAACCGAGTCAGGGTACGCCAACCCGACTCGATCCCGGGTATCGTCGGAGACCGTGTCCGTCCTCACCCTCATCGCCAACCCGGCCGCCTCGAGCTTCACCGGTGGGTTGCACCGGACGGTGGTAAGGATCCTTCGCCGCAAGTACGAGGTAGTTGCTTTATGGCCGAGGTCCGCAGCGGACGCCCGCATGATCGCGGCTCAGCAAGCGGAAGAGGGCGTCGAGGTGGTTGCAGCGATGGGTGGCGACGGCATCGTCCACCAAGTCGCCAACGGCGTCGCCGGAACCGGCACCACTCTGGCGGTGCTGCCGGCCGGAACCACCAATGTCTATGCCCAGCTACTTGGGATTCCCCGCTCCACCACCAAGGCAGCTCGCTTATTGGTCGAGGACTCCACCACCGGGAAGTGGCCGCTTGTGACGATCGAGATCGAAATGAAGGGACAGACGACCAGCCATCAGGCGACCTTTGCGGTCGGACTCGGCTTCGACGCCGAGATCGTGGAGGCAGCCGAGGCTGAGCCGTATCGCAAGTATCGCTTCGGAGCAATTCACTACGCCCGCACGGCCCTTGGGCTGATCGTGCGTCGCTTTCCGCAGCGGCTTCCGAACCTGGCAGTGGCCGCGGGCAACCGCCGGTCCGACGCCGCGGGTCTCATGGTCCAATTCCTGTCCTGCTACACCTATCTGGGTCGACGTCCGCTTCGCTTTCATTCCGAGGCGCCCGACCCCATGTCGGTGTTGTTGCTCGATCACCTCCGTCTGCGCAACGCCCTGCCGATGCTTCTCGGCTCGGCGCTGGGCCGGGACCTCGGGAACGTTGAAGGCTTCACGTTGTGGCGTGGTGTGTCGGAGCTGACGGTGGAAGCAGAACCTCCGGTCGCCGTCCAAGCCGACGGGGAACGGTTGGGCCCGACTCAACACGCCACCCTCCGCCATGTCCCGGACGCCTTGACCGTGGCCGTGCCGGCCTCAACCCGCTGAACCGGACCGCCCTGCGGAACAGGCCCCCCCTGTCTGAATCGGCCCCCCCCCTGTCTGCTTCTGGCGCGCCCCGTCCGACCGATAGGTGGGGCGTGGGGCGCCAAAACGGGGGGGGGGGGGGGGGGTACGGGAGACCCCGCAACCCGCCCCCCCCTCTACACCCCGTCCTGGGCCCGCCACCCCGGGGTTTGGGGGGGGGTGAACGAGAGACCGCTAGGGGGCGTCGTTTCGGAGAGCCCGATCCAGGCTGCCAACCGCCATGGCGAGATCGGCAGCCGCCGCCCGAGCTCCGGCATGCCGCCGGAGGGGCTCGCGCAGGGAGGGCCCGAGCCGCCGTTCGAGCTGGATCTCCAGGGCCCTGGCCGCACCGGCGGCATACGCCTCGCCGACGTGCCGACCGAGGCGCCGGGTTGCAGCATGGAGCACGGTGGCGCCAACCCTCCATAACAGCAGACCGGAGACGATCCCAATCGCCGGCCCCAGCAATGGGCCGTCCTGGCGCCAACGATCGATGGCCCAGACGGCCGACAAGGCGATCAGACCGAACCACACCCAGCGCAGCCGTCGGAACCAGGGCGCCCACCGGGGGGGGGTAAGCACTGGCACCGCAGTCGAACGAGCGACCTCGAGCGCCCCGATCAATTCGGAGTCGACCCGGTCCGCACCCAGGGTCGATCGAAGCTCTCGAGTCAGCTCGGGTCCGGCGAACCCTGCCACTTGGTCGATCACCGCGTGTACGGTGGCAACGGCCTCAGCGCTCGGTGGACCGGGGGGGGGAGGGCTCCATTCGGTCGCTCGCCCATTCATCACTCTACGGGCCGCCTCTTCTGCGCTGACGGGCATCGCCGCGCCAGTCAACGCCGAAAGCAGCTCACCGGACACCTGGGTGCGCACCGTCCGCCACCGATCCTCGAAGCCAAAGGCGCCCCCCCCCAAGCCAAGGCCCTTGCTGACCGTCCGGGCATCGACGGCCAGCTTGGCCGTAACCGCCTTCTTCGCCTGCCAACGGGCGAGCATCGCCTCATGCAGTTCGTCGATGCCTTGCTGCCCTTCGAGGGGCGGGTCCGCCGCGACCGCCAGTATGAGCGGGTCGGAGATCCCCTCGGCCGCCAAGGTGGCGGCCAAGTCTTCGATGAGGGCGGAGCGGGCGTCAGCATCAATCCGATCGACCTGATTGAGGACGAACAGGAACTGCCCCTGGTAGGCGGCTTTGACGGAGAGGAAATCGCGGTGCAAGCGCCGGTCGTGATACTTCTCGGGGTCAACTACCCAGACAACGGCATCGAGCCTCGGCAGCAGGGCCTCGACGGTTTGGCGGTGATCGACCACCACCGAGTCGGTGTCGGGCAGGTCGATCACCGCCAACTCGCCGAGGTGTGTTTGCCCAAAGCGCAAGTCGATCCCGATCCGGTCGAGCCACCGGACCAACCCCGGCTCAGGGTTGGCGGGAATGAGCGCCGCCGGAACAGACGTAGTGGGTCGCAACGGGCCGGTGGGTACGAGCTCTTCACGCGCCAGCGCGTTGAAGATGCTCGACTTCCCCGATCCGGTCCCCCCCGCCAACGCCACCACCATGGTGTTCCCGAGCAGGTCTGCCCTCACCCGCACCTCCCCGGCGAGTCGGGCGAGACGCTCGAGCTGGCCCGGTTCCACCACCCCGACGGCGGCGGCGAGCGCCCGATCAAGGGAGTCGCAGGCCGCAAGCAAAGCTGCATTCACCGATGCCCAACCTGACCGGGCGCCCGCAGCGCCGCTTGTTGTACCAACGCGGTCGCCTCGGCCAAGGCCGCGACAGTGGGCTCCGATTCGACGAGATCTTCGACGGATTTGATAAGCAGGAGGCCCTCGAGTTCGAGGATCGGCGACAGCCGGGCGACGAGGTTGGCCTCTGCCTCGGTGGCCAACCGCCGAGCGGTGTTGGCGCCAAGCATGCCCTCTAGAAGCTTTTGCTGCAGGGCGGCGGCTCCGGCGGCCACGCCTACCTCGGCGCCGGTGAGGCCGCCCGTATGCGCAAACACCACCAGGAGGGTGGCCACCGCGGCGGCGTTGACGGTTGCGGAGACGGCGCGGGCCGAGCGCCGGCGACCGGGCTGTTGCGAGCCGATGCTGGCAGCCAGGTCTCCCAACCACCGCTCCAGCTCGTGAACGGCTCTTTCCCCGAGCAAGTCGCTCGGCCGGGTCAGATCGGGGCGAGCGGCGAGGATGGCGCGCCCGGCGCCGTCGAGCTCGAAGGCCAGCACTGTGTTCCTCACCATCCGTTCGGCCCGGCGAACGACCTCAGCAGAGATCTCGGCGACGGCCAATCGACGAAGGCTGGGTGCCCCCTCCTCCTCCGCTCGATCAGGGCCCGTGGATGGGTCCCGCGCCCAACGGCGGCCCGGAGACCATCGCATCAGGTCGAGTCCTCCGGCTAGCTCCTGCCAGCGCGCCACCACTTCCTTCCTCACCAGCTCGCCCTGTTTCACGGCCGAGGCCAGGTCGGAGGTGGCGTCACGGATCGCCGCCCGTACCGACCGCATCAATCGTTCCGCCGCTTCGCCCTGGGCGTCGACCTCGACGAGCAATTGGCGGCTCCGTTCCAGCACGTCTCCGATCGAACCCTCGACGTTGCGGCGGGCCACTGCGGCATGGTCGCCCGACCAGGACTCGAGGGCGGCCCGCAACGGCGCCACCGCCGCCCCCGGCAGGTAGGAGGCGCCCGAACGCAGCCGATGTTCCTCCACCGAGATCAACCGTACGCCCCGAGGACGCAAGCGGACGGCGAGGTCGGTGGCCGAACCCTGGCTTCTCCGGGTCATCCGGTTCATGACCACCACGACCGGCATGCCGCGGCGGAGGATGGTCTCCAACACCTCCCACGGCACGGCATCGGAGTACCTCTGCGGCGTCGTGATGAAAAGGGCGGCGTCGGCCGATCCGATCACGTCGTCGGCGGCGAGTCGGTTGGCCTCCGCCACTGAATCGAGATCCGGAGTGTCGATCACCACCAGGTCGGGAGTGAGCTGGAACGCCACGGCCGCTTCGGTGGTCGGACGCAACGGCCCCGCCGCCGATACCTCCCGACTCGCCAGGCTGTTGACCATGGTCGACTTGCCCGACCCCGTCGAACCGATCACCGCCACCCGGAGCGGGCCCTCGAGATCTCCGAGGCGCGGTACCAGGTACCGCCGGCATCGCTCAACGAGCCCGTCCCTTTCGACTCGCCGACCGCCCTGGGAGGGGGTGGGCAGGTCGAAGCGAACACTCGATATTGCATCCGCAAGAGCATCGAGTGATGCCCGGAGGCCCGCCAAAGGGTTGATGGGAACCGGCATCTCGTCGCCTTACAGGAGAGCCGCCAGCGCCTCGTCGAGAGTGGGATGTCGGAAGACGAAGCCGCTGGTAGCCAGCTTGGCCGGCATCACTCGCTGGCTCGACAGCAGGAGCTCGTTGGCGGTCTCGGTGCTTAAGAGAGCCCGCAATGCGAAGGCCGGGGCCGGCACCAACGCCGGACGGTGCAAGGCCTTAGCGAGCTTCTTCATGAAGACCCTGTTAGGGAGGGGCTCGGGTGAGCAAAGGTTGACCGGACCTTCCAGACCTGGGGTGGTCAGGCAGTGCATGATGGCCCGCACCTCGTCTTCGAGGCTGATCCAACTCCACCACTGCCGGCCATCCCCTATCTTCCCGCCCACTCCCAGCTTCACCGGCAGCATCACTCTGGGTAATACCCCACCTCGGCCGTCGAGAACCAAGCCGGTGCGAACGCTCACGACTCGAACACCGGCGTCCCGAGCCGGGGCGGTGGCTCCTTCCCAGGCCCGGCACACCTCGGAGAGGAAGCCTCCACCGGCAGGACTCTCCTCGGTGAGCTCGGTGTCACCTCGATTCCCGTAGTAGCCCACCGCCGACCCGTTCACCAACACCTGTGGGAGCGGGGAGGCACTCGCCATCGCCCGCGCCAGGAGGTCGGTCCCCTTCACCCGGCTCTCCCTGATCAATGCCTTGCGGCGGTCGGTGAATCGACCGCCGATGGTTGCGCCGCAGAGATTGACGACCGCCTCGAACCCGGCAACGGGATCGAGTTCGCCTTGGTCGGGGTTCCAGTGCAGGCCGCGGCCTCTGGCCCGGGAGAGCCCCACTGCCTCGTGCCCGGCAGCTTGAAGAGCCGTCATCAGGGCGGAGCCGATCAGCCCCGTCGAACCCGCCACCAACACCAGCAATCGTTCCTCCTAGCCGGTCAGCTCGGTGGCTGCCCTTCCCTCCGGGCAATCAGACAACAATGGACAATACCGACACCAGGGACCTCCCAAGCGGGCCAGCTCTTTATCCCCACGCCACTTCCGCCGGACCGAAGAGATCAACTCGGCGGTTACGGCGGCCACCTTCTCGATATCGCCGGCGGTGGGAACGGAGTCGAGGCGCTCTCCGGTCAGCACCGAAACGGCTTCCAGCCGTACCGGCAACTCGCCCTCGCTCAACGCCCACACCAGGGCGTAGAACCGCAGTTGGTCAAGCGGATCGCCCAACTCCCCCGTCTTCCAATCGACGATCTTTCGACCGCCGCCTTCGACGAAGACTGCGTCGATCTTGCCGACCAACCTAACTCCTGGCCGTGGTTCTACGTCCAGAGCTACCTCGGCACCGGCGAAGCCATCGCTCGGAAAGCGTCGGAACCGCTCGTACAGACGACCGACGTCTTCGATGATCGGTGCCAGCTTGCTGGGCTTCATCTGGAGGGGCCCCATCTTTTGATTGAGGCCGATCCCGATCTCCTCCCGAACCACCCGTTCGAGGTCGCCGGGTTCGATGGGTCCCTGCCCGAGAGCGCGGGCAAAAACGCGGTGAGCAAGCGCACCTCGAAAAGAAGCCACGCTGTCGGGGGAATAGTGGCCTTCCAGGCGAGCTGCCGCCGCCTCCGGGCACTGCAGGTAGGCCACGTAGGTACCGGCCGAAACCTTGACAGGCTCTCCTGGTTCCACAGCGGGGAATTCGATCACCGGCGCGATCGTATTGCTTTCGCCTGGTCTTTTGGGAGCCTCGTCACCTTTTCGTAAGCTTGATCACTGGGTATCCCTTCCTGATGTCGACGCGTCCGGTCTATCGCATTGCTGCGGTGGTGGCGGCGGCAGTGGCGCTGGTGCTGGGCGCTTTCGCCGCTTACCGCTTTATTCGGGCTGGGCAAGTGCTCGGAACCGTGGAGGCACTCGGGGCGGACGTATCGGGTTTGTCGCTCGACGAGGCGACGCAGGTGCTGGCCGAGCGAGAACAGGAGCTGGCAACCGCGAGCCTCTCGGTCAGAATCGGCGACCAGGCCATCGAACTCGAACCCACTGCGGTGGGTTTCAGCGTCGACGAGGCGTCGGGTGCGGAAGCCGCCCTCTTGATTGGCCGGGAAGGGACTATCCCCGATCAGTTCCGGTGGTGGCTGAGCGGTTTGTTCGCGACCAACGCAGTCGACGTCGCCGCCGCCGTCGATCCGGCCGCGCTGGAACAGGTTCTCGCCGTCTGGGACGACGAGGTGGTGGCCCGGCCGGCTTCGGAAGGCGATGTGGTTATCGAAGACGGTCAGCTCCGAGGTTTGGCCCCCGCCAGCGGCTTGGCCATCGAGCGGAGCCAGTCGGCCTCCGTGCTCGTGAACGGGATCGTCACCCAACAGCCCGTTGAGCTGGCGGTCGTGGAGGCGAAACCGCGGTTGACTGCCGCAGACATCGAGGAGGCCTTGGCGGCGGCTGGGTTGTTGCTGTCCGGTCCGGTGACGCTGCGGACCACCGATGGCTTGACGGCCACGTTCTCGGTGGAGGATCTGTCCCAGGCCTTCACCGCCGAAGTCTTTGACGAGTCGGCTCCGACCCTTCACTTGGGATTCGATCCGACCGTGATAGAAAAGCTCCTCACTCCGCTTCGAGCAGACCTCGAGTCGGCGCCGGTGGATGCTCGCTTCGAGATCGCCACCCCCAGAGTGAATCTCGTCCCTGGGCAGAAAGGGACCAAGCTCAACGCCGAAGATACCGTCGAGGCTCTCATGTTGGCTGCCGCCTCCGCCAGCCGCACGGGCCTCCTTCCACTCACTGAGGGCGCCGACCCCGAGACCACCACCGAAGAGCTCGTCGCCCTCGACATCACACATCTGGTGTCGAGCTTCACCACCTACCACGACTGCTGCCAGCCTCGGGTCACCAACATCCATCTGCTCGCCGACCGGCTCGACGGCACCATCGTCAACGCCGGGGAGGTGTTCTCCATCAACCGAAACGTGGGCGAGCGAACTGAGGCTCAAGGGTACGTGTTAGCCCCGACGATTCTCTTCGGAGAGATCAAGGACACGATCGGGGGGGGTGTCAGCCAATTCGCCACGACCTTCTACGGTGCCGTGTTCTGGGGAGGCTATGAGGATGTCACCCACGCACCCCATACGCTCTACTTCCCACGTTATCCGGAGGGCATCGAAGCCACCATCTCCTGGCCGCTGCCCGACCTCGAGTTCCGCAACGATACCCCGTCGGCCGTCCTCATCGACACCGAGTACACAGGCACTTCGATAACGGTCCGCTTCTTCTCGAACAACGACGGCCGGACGATGGTCGGCGAGCAAAGCGGCGGGAAGACCCGGGTGAGCGCGGTGGCCGAGGGAGGAAGGCAAGCCCGCCGAGTGGAGGCGAACGTGTCGGAGCGCTACGACCCGACCGAACCCTCCGTGCAGTACCGAGCCAACCCGTTGTTGGGTGTGGATGAGCAGAACGAATTGCAGACACCACGAGGCGGGTGGTCGGTGACGGTGACGCGGACCATCACGGTCGGGGACGACCAAGACAAGGAGACCAGCTGGGTGGTTCGCTACCGGCCCCGCCACCAGATCATCGAGGTCCACCCCTGCTTGATGCCCGACGCCACCGAGCCGTGTCCCACCACCACCACCATCCCCGGCGACACCACCACCATCCCCGGCGACACCACCACCACCACCACGGTGGCGGGCTAGTAGAACCGGAAGAAGCCGGTCATCACCTGGATGGCGGCCTCCGCCGACTGGTCGTCCCAACCGCCTCGTCGTTGCGCCGACACGGTGTTCGAAGCCACGAAGACCTTTTCGAGGCGATCGTCGACGCCAAACAGCCGAGTAGCCAATCGGGCGGGATAAGTCGTGCCAGCCTCGGCCTCGGCGAGGGAGGCGAAGGTCTCTCCATCCTGGCCACCCAGGGTGCGGTCGGTGTCGAAGAGGGCCACGTCGCCAAGGCGCACGGTCCGCTGGATCGAGATGGTCTGACCCACGGACTGATCGTAGCGTCACGTCAGCGGCTGAACCCCCCCGCCACGGGGTTGGGACGGCTTGACCGGCCGCCCTGGGACGACCGATCCCGCTCCCCCACCACGTGCAGTTTCATCAGATTCGTGGAGGCCTTTTGATTGGGAGGTATGCCCGCCACCATCACCACGCCCTCACCTCTCCGGCAGATTCCCTCCTTCTCCAAGTACTTTTCGGCGGCGGCGATCATCACGTCGGTGTAGTCCCGGCGAGCGAAGATGGTGGGGATCACACCCCAATACAGGCCCATGCGATTGAGGGTGCGGGGGTCCGAGGTGAAGGCGATGATCCGAGCCGCCGGCCGGTATTTGGACAGTAGGCGCGCGGTGTTGCCCGTCTCGGTGAAGGCCACGATGGTGTCGATCCCGAGGTTGGCGGATGCTTCCACCGCCGCCTGGGCGGTCGCCGAGGCGAAGGTCCTATGGCTCTGAAGGAACGACACCGACGAGGCGGAGGTGGCCATCGATTCCTCGAAGGTCGAACAAATCCGAGCCATCACCTTCACGGCTTCCATGGGGTAGGCGCCGGTTGCGGTCTCCGCCGAGAGCATCACGGCATCGGTGCCGGCCAGCACGGCGTTGGCGACGTCGGTTACCTCGGCCCTGGTCGGTCGGGGGGAGTGGGTCATCGATTCGAGCATCTCGGTGGCGGTGATGGAGATCAGCCCGGCGGCGTTGGTGCGGCGGAGGATGTCGGCTTGCACGAGGGGTATTCGTTCGAGAGGGAGCTGCACCCCCAGGTCCCCTCTTGCCACCATGGCTCCCGACGCCTCCGCCAAGATATCGTCTAGGTTGTCGTAGGCAACTGCCAATTCGATCTTGGCGATCACCGGCGCTCCCCCGCTTAGCTCTCTGACCAGTTTTACGTCCGCCCCCGAGCGAACGAAGGAGGCGGCCACAAAGTCGACCTCCAGCTCCCGACCGAATTCAAGATCGACCCGATCTTTCTCGGTGACGGCCGGCGCCCGTAGAGCGGTGGACGGAAAGGCCACGCCCTTGCCGTCTGTCAGCTCCCCCCCCTGGATCACGAGGGCGCTCAGGTGGTCGGTCTGCTTGCCCTCCACCTCCAGGCAGATGAGACCGTCGGCGAGCAGCACGCGCTCCCCCGCCCCGAGGTCGTCCAGCAGGAACTCGTAATCGATCTGGACCGTGCCGGGTGCGGCCATCTCTCTGCCCCTATAGAGGCGGACCGTGCTGCCGTCCTCCAGGCTGACCCGCCCTCCCGGAAAACGACCCACCCGCAGCTTGGGACCTTGGATGTCTTGGAGAAGAGCGACCACTCGACCCTCCGCCCGGGCCGCCTCCCGCACCCAGGTGGCGTAGGTCCGATGCGTCTCATGGTCCCCGTGGGAGAAATTGAGGCGAGCGACATCGACGCCCGCCGCCACGAGGCTGCGGACCCTCTCCGGTGATGCCACTCCAGGGCCGAGGGTGGCAATGATCTTGGTGTGCCGGTCCAAGCTAAGCCAAGGCTAGGACGCCGAACCGAGGCGGCTGCGGAGCATCTCGGTGACAAGCTTGGGATCGGCCTTGCCGCCGGTGGATTTCATGACCTGGCCGACCAGGAAGCCAAAGGGCTTCTGATCACCGGAGGCGAGTCGGACAACGGCATCGGGGTTGACGGCCAGAACCTCGTCCACCGCCGTTTGCAGGGCCCCGCGATCCGAGATCTGGAGCAGGTCTCGGCGGCCCGCCACCTCGGCCGGGCCCCCTTCGCCCGCCAGGACGCCGGCCAGCACGTCCTTGGCAGCCGACGCCGACACCAAACCCTCGTCGACCATGTTCGACAACTCCGCCAGGTGCTGCCCGGTGAGGTTGCCCGAGGCCGGAGGGCGATCCTGGCGGCGCAGCCAGGCCACCACCTCTCCTGACACCCAGTTGGCGGCCTGACGCGGATCGGCGCCGGCCGTCAGGCCGGCCTCGAACAGATCGACCAGGCTCTGCTCAGCGGATAGCAGCGATCCGACCACCTGCTGCTCCACCCCCAACCCCAAGTAGCGAGATCGCCTCGCGGCGGGTAGCTCAGGCAACGTCGCGGCAATGGCGAGCCGCCAGTCCTCGTCGACCACCATCGGTACCAAATCAGGTTCGGTGAAGTAGCGGTAGTCGGAACTACCTTCCTTGACCCGCATGCCGTGGGTGACTCCGGCCTCCTCGTCCCAATGACGAGTCTCTTGGACGACCGTTCCCCCCCCCTCAAGCAGGTCGATCTGGCGCCGTATCTCGGAAGCCACCGCCCGTTCCAACGACCGGAAGGAGTTCATGTTCTTGATCTCGACCTTGACGCCGAGTGGGGAGGATCCGACCGGACGGACCGAGACGTTGGCGTCGAAGCGGATGCTGCCCTCCTCGAGCTTGGCGTCCGAAACCCCCAGCGCCGCCACCACCGCCCGAAGCTCCTGGGCATAGGCGCGGGCCTGCTCCGGGCTGCGCAGGTCGGGCCGCGAGACGATCTCGACCAACGGGACCCCGGAGCGGTTGAAATCAAGCAACGAGGCCGAAGAGGAATGGAGCCGCCCCCCCCCTCCTCGATGGATCGTCTTGCCGGTGTCCTCCTCCATGTGGGCCCGCTCGATGCCGACCGCGACCTCCTCGCCGTCGAGGGTGAATTCGAGGCCCCCGCCCACGCAGAC
>CAYUKI010000016.1:0-1108 GCA_964445235.1 uncultured Acidimicrobiia bacterium
GAGGAGGAGGACGCCGCCAGGGGCGTCGTGGGCCGGCGAGACCCCACGATTATTTGCCAGACGGTGCACGAGGGCATTATGCCGAACACGACGGCTGGGCGACTCTCGACTCGGCCCGGCACCTCGATCGCCAACTACGCCAACTCGGCCGGGAGGTCGGGTTCCATGTCTATCCCCACACCGAGCACGCGTTCTTCAACGACAGCAGGCCCGAGGTGTACAACGCCGAGGCGTCCAAGCTGGCGTGGCAGAGAACGCTGGCCTTCCTACGAGGCCGTATCGGTTGAGCGTTATCTGAGCTAGCGTGGCGCACGTGAGCGGCATCCAATGGGGCGCAAGGCCGAAGCTGGAGGCACCGGCCGCCATTCTTGGCTTCGAGGGTTGGAGTGACGCGGGCGAGGCCGCCTCGGGAGCAGTGGCGCATTTGCTTTCCGAGGCCGACACCGACCAGCCATTCGCCGCCCTCGACACCGACGGCTACTTCGACTTCCAACTCCATCGTCCCTTCATCGAGGTGAGTGCGGAAGGCGTCCGCCGGGTGCACTGGCCGAAGGTGGAGTTCTATGCCCTTAGATTCGGCGAACAGGATCTGGTAGTCATGCTGGGCGAGGAGCCCAACCTCCGCTGGCGGGAATTCTGTGATCAGATCATCTCGGTGTTGAAAGCGATGAGCGTGAAGCGGGTGATAACCCTCGGCTCCTTCGTCGGGGAGGTCGCGCACACCATGCCCGTCCCCATCATCGGTGTGGCGCGCCGGCTGGCCACCCTAGACCGCTACAACCTGACCCGGTCTTCGTATCAGGGGCCCACCGGCATCACCGGCGTGGCCACCACAGCCCTCCTGGACGCTGGCTTCGATTGTGTCAGCTTGTGGGCCGCCATACCCCACTATCTCTCCAACCAGTCCCACCCGTCGGCGATGGAAGCCCTGCTGCGAAAGGCGGCCGAGATTTTGGACATAGGGGTCGACACTTCCGGGCTGGCCGAGCGGGCCGCCGAGTTCCGGCAAGGGGTCGACGAAGCGCTCAAGGATTCCGACGAGCTGGCCGGCTACGTGCGAGGCCTCGAACGGCAGACGTTCCAACAAAGCGACCCGGGAGTCAAGCTG
>CAYUKI010000016.1:1118-15175 GCA_964445235.1 uncultured Acidimicrobiia bacterium
CGCTCCGACAACTGACCGGGCCACGGCCAAGCGAGGACGGCCCGTCCAAGCGACGACCACCGGAAGGGACGAGGGACCGGTTGGCGGTGCACTAGATCTTCCGGGCCGCCGATTTCCTGGCGGCGGTAGCTTTGTCAGCCTCCCGCAAGCCCTCCCGGACGGAACGGCCCCTGAAATGAAGGGCGTGACGGAGTGCTTCGCGCACCGCTCGGGCCAACTCAGGGGACGCCTTCTTCAGCAAGGCAGCAGCCACCTCACGAGCCTCTCTGATCAGCTGTGAGGATATCTCCCCCCGCCCGAGAGCCGCCGGAGCAATCTCCCCCACCAGTTTGCCGATCCGCGCCGCCAGACGGGGATTGGAGAGCGCCAGCGCCGCCAGCTCCAAACGATGGTCGTCAAGCAGCTCCACTAGACGGCGGCCAACCGCCGAACGGAACATGACAGTGTCCCGCAACTCGCTGAGTCCGTGCAGCCGGGCAGAATCGATCAGACGACTACCTACTAGGTCAATCGAGCAGATGCAGCCAAGCGCAAGCTCGAACAAGCCGGCCGACCCCTCCTTGATCACCCAATCCGCCTCCCCCCCCGGAGGCTGGAACTCCCGGCCAGTCTCGAAGGTAAAGGCGTATACCTTGCCCAAGTCCGGATCGGCGCGGTGGCGACTGTAGGCGTAGTCCTCGTTGGTGCCCGTGGTCGGGTAGAGCTGGAAGCTGGGCTGTGGCGTGTAGGTTCGCCCCCGGACCGCCTGAATGGAATTGCCGATTCGCAAGGCGGTCTTCTCGAAGCGGAGCTTGTCGGCCGCCGGCATGTACTCGCCGTAACCCCCGGCGGTGCCCCGCAGTCCATCCCAGACCGGGTTGGTGAAGTTTTGGGTGCTGTTGGAGGTTTGGATGCTGTCGTCGCCCCACGGGTAGAGGATCAACTCCGAGTAGCTGTGTACGTCGACGAAGCAGTGAATCCGGTCATAGGTGTTGAGCAGCCAGCGGACGTTTCGCTCCTCGGGCTCGGAGAACACATAAGGGCCGTGGAACGTGTCATCACATGGGAGGCCGGAGGTGGCTCCAAGCGTGAAGGGCCACAGGAACTCACAGTTGCGGTTGAGGTCGACCCCGCGGCAGGAGGTGCCGGCGTTGTTGGCTCGGTTCTTCCGCCACATGGGATCGCCGGCGGGTGACTGCGTGAAGGCGCGGCCGTCGGGGTTGACGAGGGGCAGGATGAAGAGGTCAAGGATCTCCATCACCAACCTGACGTCGGTATTCGTGTAGGTCTTGCCCCCAAAGCCGATCCCGGTCCCGGCGGTGTACGCCTGGCAGAGTTTGAGGGCCAGGGACAGCAACATGTCAGGGTTGACCGACTCCCGAGCGTGGACCCCCCCGATAAAGAATACGCCGCGCCGGTTACCGCCTCCGGAGGCAAGCTTCACCGCTCTGATGGGGCGGTTCTGAACGGATTGCTCGGGCAGCGTTATCACCGAGACCAGGGACGGATAGGTAGACCCGAGGTAAGAGATGCAGGCGTTGATTCCGGCTACGTCCAAATAGGCCATCGTCTACACCTTCTTGATCCATTCTTCGAAGCTGATGATCTCGCGGGCTCGTGAACGCTTGGAAGCCTCCTCGTGGACGGTGACTTCGAAACCGGCCTTCACCAGCTTCTCCACCTCAGCCATGCTCAGCAGCCCTTCGATGGTTCCACCCATCTCCTCGCGGCGTTTGGCGGTACCTACAAACAAGTCCAACCCAAACTCACCGAGCTCTTGAAAGTCGCGGCTGTCCCGAGCGGCGATAGTGACGAAAAACCGTTGCGCCACCGCACCTCCTCTGAGAGACGTGGCGAGCCTAGCGGGTTGGCCTCAACCGGGCCGGGCTGGGTCCTCGACAAGATGACCGCCGGTATAGTCGAAACCCCACGCCCGCGAAATGTGGGTCGAGAGTGAAGCCCGGATTCGTGCGTCGACCCGGAGGGAGCCATGGCAGCGATCAGCGTTAATGGCGCGGCCTTGCCGGAACGACGGGTTCTTGTCGCCTTCTTCCTGTTTGTCGTCGTCGGGGGCGGAGCCTCAGTCGCCATTCGAATGACCTACGATGAATTGGCGCCCTTTTGGGTGGCGACAGCGCGATTCGCCCTGGCGGCGTTGGCGTTCTGGGCCCTTGTCGCATTTCGGAAGATACCGCTTCCCAAGGGGCGCGCCCTGCTGGGTGCGTTGGTGTTCGGAACGCTGACCATTGGGCTGGCGTTCGTACTCATCGCCTGGGGGCTGGTTGCGACACCGGCCAGTCTCTTTCAGATCTTGATGGCCCTGGTGCCCCTATTGACCCTCTTCCTTTCGAGGCTGCAGGGCGTCGAAGTGACCAGCAGGAGGGGCCTGCTAGGCGCACTGCTGGCCGTCGCCGGTATCGCAATCAGCGTTGGCGGCGCGGCAACGTCGAATATTTCCGTGCCCCATGTCGCGGCGATTCTGGTCGCCGCCGTTCTGGTCGCCGAAGGCGGAGTCCTTATCAAGAGATTCCCGCCCAACCCACCAGTCATGACCAACGCCATCGGCATGACGATGGGGACCCTCATCCTGGGAACGGCGTCGCTCGTGCGAGGCGAGACATGGACGATCCCCAAGCAGGCCGACACCTGGTTTGCCTTCGTCTACCTAGTCGTGTTCGTGACGGTGTTCGCATTCCTGATGTACATGTTCGTTCTCGGCAAATGGACCGCCTCCGGCACGTCCTATGGCTTCGTCCTCGTCCCGCTCGTCACGATCGTCGTGGCGGCAAGACTGGCGGATGAGGCGATCACGACCAACTTCCTGCTTGGAGCTGTGCTGGTCTTGGCGGGGGTGGTCGTCGGCGCCCTCCTGCCCTCCAAGAGCCAGTCCGGGGCATTCGAGGAATGCAAGGACCGGGCGGGGCAGGTTTTGCCGCGCTGCGTCTAGAGGTGTCCGTTCAGCCGCCCGAGGGCGTGTGGTCGCCGATGCCGACCATAATGCCAGCGGTGATATGAAGCATGGGTTGTGGCGCGTACACCCTCCTGACCGCCCCGGCCGTGCGGGTGGTCTGATGGATCGGACCCTGCTCTTCGTCCATTTGCTGGGGATGGCGGTGTGGGTCGGAGGTCAGATCACGGTGGGAGCCCTGGTACCGGCCATGCGCCGAGCAGGAGCTGACCGGTCGGTCGTACGGGCGGCGGCAGCCAGGTTCGGAAGGTTGTCGTGGGTGGCGTTGGCCGTGCTGGTCGTGACCGGGTTCTGGATGGCCTCCCGGCGGGATTGGTCAAGCGCCCTTTCTGTGAAGGTCGTCCTGGTGGCGGTGGCCGGGTCGCTAGCACTGTTGCACCAACGCCTGGCCCGCGACCAGACACCGTTGCTGCGGGGAGTGCTGGAAGGCGCGACCCTGCTCGTTTCGGTCGCCGTGGTGGTGGTGGCCACGGGGCTCTGAAATGCCGCCCGTCGACCTCTGAAAGCCCAAGGGCCCCGACGGGGCCCTTTCGACTTGTGTTCTACGACTTGTTCTTCTTGTGCCGGTTCGCCTTCAGGCGCTTTCGGTACTTGTGCTTCGACATCTTCTTACGACGCTTCTTGATCACCGAACCCATGCAATAACTCCACTGGGAACTAGATATCTGGCCGAGGACTCCCTAGCTTGGCCGATCGAGGGCCTACGACGCAACTCCGCTCACCCCCCGAGCGGCCACCGCGGGTGTGATGATCCGGCCGGCTCCGAGTGCCGAGGCCATGGCCGCAGAGACCGCCCCCACCCGCCCCGCGTCAACCACGGCCAAAACCGAGGGTCCCGCTCCCGACCAGCAGGCATGGGCGGCGCCGGCCCCTCGGGCAGCTTCGATCACCAGCCGCGCCCGCGGTGCCAGCGGGCTGCGGGGTCGTTCGTGCAGCTCATCCCCTCCCGCCTCGGCCAGCAAGGCGCCATTACCGGTGCTCAGCCCTACCGCCAAGGCCATCGCCCGTGCCAGGGTTCGCACGGTCACTGCCATCGGGACCTGGCCGGGCAGGGCCAGGCGGGCCGTCTGGGTGGCGAGGGGTGTCTCGGGGACCGCCACCACCAACCGCCAGCCCTCATACCAGGGCAAACGGGCGCTGTGACCGCCGGCCGTCACCAATGCCAGTCCGCCATAGACGCAGGCGGCGGCATTGTCGGCGTGGCCTTCCAGATCGGCCACCAACCCAAACACGTTTTCCGAGCGGGGTGGTCCGTCGAGCGCCGCCCACGCGGCGGTGGCGGAGGCCGCCAACGCCGCGGCCGAGGAGCCCAATCCCTTGCCGATGGGTATGTGGTTCTCGACCACCAAACGCAGGGGTCGCGTCCGACCGACCGCTGCGATGGCCGCCTGTCGGATCAAGTCGCCCCCCCCCTCACTAGGGAATTCAGGGCCCTCGTGGATAACCTCCCAGGTCGGCGAGTGCGTAGCTCGGACCGTGCACCGCAGGTCGAGCGCCACCGCCAGACAGTCGTAACCGGGTCCCAGGTTGGCCGAGGAGGCCGGGGCCGACCCCTCAGCTACGTTGTGAGCCACGGAATTCCACGAAGATGTTGGTGGCGCCCGGCAGTACTGCCTGGATCTCCTTCTCGGCACGATCGATCGTTGCCCCGACGACGGCGTCGGTCATACCGTCGACCAAATCAACCTCGACGTTGACCAGCACGTCGTGAGGACCCATCTGCATCGTCAGTAGTTTCCCCACGCTCTCCACCTCCGGCATGGCCAGCAGCCGCGATCGAATGGCCACTCGATCTGCCCGGTTGGCCGCCTCGCCTATCAGCAATCCCTTTGTCTCTACTGCCAGCAACCAGGCGACCAACCCGAGTATCACCCCTATGACCAGCGAGGCCACGCCGTCGAACACCGTTCGATCGGTGAGCGCCACCAGCGTGATGCCGACCAGCGCCACAACCAGCCCGGCCAGTGCGGCAGTGTCCTCGAGCAGCACGACGATGATCGAACTGTCCTTGCCGCTGCGGATCGCCCGCCACATCGACCGGCCGCCTCTGGTCTTGTTGAATTGTCGGAACGCCACCGTGAAGGAGACCGCCTCTATCAGGATCGACGCTCCCAACACCACAAAGCTGGGCGTGAGGTTTTCCACGTCGTGGGAGTCCGCCAACGCATCTAGGCCATGTCGGACCGCCAGTACCGCTCCCCCGGCGAACAGCATGACCGCCACCATGAAGCTCCAGAAATAGGACTCCTTACCGCGACCAAACGGGTGGTCGGCATCGGCAGGTTTCCGAGCCTGGCGCATGCCGAAGAGGAGCATTCCCTGGTTGCCGGTGTCGGCGAGCGAGTGGTAGCTCTCGGACAGCATGGCGGCGCTCCCGGTCAGGGCCGCGGCCACGAACTTGGCCACTGCGATAGCCAGATTGGCGAGAAAGGCGGCGATGACGGCAAGGCGAGAACCTTCGGGGGCCATGTCCGGCCAGTCTATGGGTTGGGTCGGAGCTGCTCGCTGAAGAACTCCAGCATCGTTCCAAAGCGGGCGGCCGGGTCTGACCAGACCGCGTGGGTGCCAGGGAAAAACACCAGTCGCTTGTCGATTCGGAAGGCGTCGTACAGAGCACGTACCGACCGGGGATTGAAGACCTCGTCGTGTTCGGCACCCATGAGGAGCACGCTTCCCCTGCGGACCAACGGCGCATAGGTGGTGGGGTCGGTCGATCGAGTGGCTTCGATTCCATCCGCCGCCCACTCCGGATAGGCATCCTCGGACATCACTTCGGTCGAACCGGAGATCATGAGCACCGCCGCCCCCACCGCCTCGGAGTGCACCAAGAACGGTACGCCGGCTAGGCCACCCATCGAAAACCCGAGCAGACCCCGCGGGAGAGCCGCGAATTCGGTCTGGCCCACGACGGCTTCGAGGCGCAGAAGGTCGCCGACCGCCTGTCGGTAGGTGCCGGGGCGCCCGACCTCGAGGACATCGAAACCCCCACTCGGCATCCGATCGCCGTGCAGGGGAGCGTCGGCGGCGATCACGGCCAGCCCCTCCCGCGCCCAGGCCTTGGCCGGACCTTGCACATAGGGCGCAGAGCGACTGCCAAGCGCCCCGTGGCCAACCATGATCAGTCCCCACGCCGGCTCCTCGGGTACCGCCAGGTCGGCTTGGACGAGATCACCGGCCCAGCCGGTATAGCTCCAATGCTCGAAACGGTGACCGTCACCCTGGCCGCCGCCCCGGCGATCCAGATCGAGCGGTCGGGGACCGATGCCGAAATCGGTGATCACACGTCCAACCAGCGGACCTCGTCTTTGACGACCGCCCCCCCGATCGCCGATCGTCCCGCCCCCCACCGCAGGTGAATCGTCGAGGGACGACCAATCTCGTCGCCCTGGTTGATCTCGATTGCGCCCTGGTCACGTCCCTGCCAGGTCCAAAGGGCGGCGAGAGCCACCGCGGCGCTGCCGGTGGCGGCATCCTCCTCGATCCCCCCCCCCGCCGCGAAGAACCGCGCCTTGACAGTGTTCGGCCCCTCCCATGAGTACAGATAAGTCCAGCCATACTCCGTCGTTTGAACAGCTGCCACCTGCCCCGGGTCAGGCAGCTCGACGAGGAGATAGGGGTGCGACATTTCCACGAAGTGGGTGGCGACGGCTGCCGGCCAACCGAATGCCGAGGCAGATGTGACCGGCCAGGAAAGGGGTGCGTCGATCCAACAGTCACCGTCTTGGTCGGTCATAGTCACGACCTCGACGGCCGGGCAGCGTAGATGCCCCGGTCCGCCCGGACCGAGGATGTTGAGCAACCAGGCCGTCCCCACCAAGGGATGTCCGGCAAAGGTCAGCTCGGTCGTCGGCGTGAAGATGCGAACACTGGGATGCTCGGTGTCTCGCCAATCGAGGAACACCGTCTCGGAGAAGTTGAGGTCGGCGGCGATTCGCTGCATCGTTCGGGCACCGAGACCGGTGACGTCACTGACGACCCCGAGGGGATTGCCGCCCTCCCCACGCCGGGTGAAAACCCGCAGCACATAACAGGGGCGAGGCATTCTTCGCACTCTACCGACGACAACGGAGCGTCCCGGAGGCAGTAACTTCGCTCCGTGTCCGACCTCCTCGGCCTCGACAACCTGGTGGCAGAAATGACGCTCGGCATCGGTTTGGCGCTGATGGTCGGCAACGGGTGGGCCCTGTGGCGCAATAACCGCGGAGCGGCCTCCCCTACCGGCGCCCCATTACGCACCGGCCGCGTCTACTTCCTGTTGGGCGTGGGAATGCTGATGGCAGTGGCCGGGTTGGCCAGCCTCTTCAACTGACGTTTGTGATACGACCACCGGGAAATCGGATGGTCCGGCCGCCCGGCGAGGCGACCACCTTGAGCCTTGGCCCGGCCGTTTAGGATGGCCAGGCTGACCGCCCGCGGATGTAGTTCAATGGCAGAACACGAGCTTCCCAAGCTTGAAGTGGGGGTCCGATTCCCCTCATCCGCTCCAACTCTCAGCCGACCCTGAATCACAGCTCGGCGGGGGGATGCCAGGTCATCTCCTGGCGTCGTCGTCGGCGAAGTTGAGGTAATAGCGGCTGGCGGTGGGGCCTCGTTGACCCTGGTACTTCGAGCGAGTCTGAATCGATCCGTAGGGTCTTTCGGACGGCGTGGTCATCTCCAGGAAGGAGATCTGGCCGATCCTCATCTTCGGGTAGATGGCGATGGGCAGGCTGGCGACGTTGGAAAGCTCGAGGGTCAGGTAGCCATCCCAGCCGGCGTCGACGAACCCGGCGGTTGAATGGATCAGAAGCCCCAGACGCCCCAGGCTGCTCTTGCCTTCGAGGCGGGCCACCAAGTCGTCGGGCAGCCGCACCCGCTCGTAGGTCGAACCGAGGGCGAACTCACCGGGGTGAAGGATGAAAGCGTCTCCATCGGCGATCTCGACCAGCTCGGTCAGGTGCTCCTGGGGTTTCTTGGGGTCAATGAAAGGCTCGGAGTAGTTACGAAACACCCGGAACCGCGTATCGGCGCGAAGGTCCACCGACGACGGTTGGATGGCGGACTCGTCGAGCGGATCGATCGCGATCCGGCCTTCGGCTAGCGCTTTTCGGATGGACACATCGGAGAGGATCATTCTCTGACAGGGTAACGGTCCAGGCGCTCTGCCACCTCAGCCATTACGTCGTCTGGGTAGGGGCCGGGCGTGCCCTCCTCGATGGCGCGGATCGCGGCCATGACCTCTAGTCGCTGATGCTCCACATAGGACCGGTCGACCGGTCGCCCATGACCAGGAACCACCACGCCTTCCGGCAGGTCTGCCAAGCGGAGCAAAGCCACCGGCCATTCGGCCGGATAGGAGTCGCCGTAGGAGGGAGGAGCCCCCTCCTCCACCAGGTCCCCGGCGTACACCACACCCGAGTCAGGAACTCTCACCACGATGTCGGAGTCGGTGTGGGCGCGACCCAGGTACTCCAACTCCACCCGGCGATCGCCCACGTCGATGGTCGAGTGGCGCGCCAACACGTGGTTGGGAGCGACCACTTCCACCCGGGCGAGCTCGGCGGAGATGGCCGCCAGCTCCGGTTGGCCGGCCAGTTCGGCCTTAACTGCCTCGGCCGCATTGCGTAGCTGCCGGCGACAGGCCACATGTCCCCAAATCGGCACTCGAAAGCGGGAGTTCCCGAAGGTGTGGTCCCAGTGGTAGTGGGTGTTGACCACCCAGCGGACCGGAAGGTCGGTCAATCTCTTCAGATCCTCGGCCAGCTCATCGGCCTGGGAGAGTGTGGATCGGGTGTCCACCACCAAGACCCCCTCGCCACCGATCACGGCCCCGATGTTCTGATCCAAGAACTCGTAGTGCCTTCGAAAGCAGCCGTCCCCAACTTCTTCCCATGAAACCAGCGCCGCATCCCCAGGCACCGGCGGAGACTAGGCCGAACGCAACACTGCGTCGATGCGAGAGAAGAGCAGATCCAACTCCCGGGTGCGCGCCCGGCGCCGCGCCTGGACGACTCGACGGAACAAAGCGATCTGCCCGCTCATCCGTTCTTCGTCTTGGGCAAGAGAACTGCGCTCGCTGAGTTCGATCTCCCGCAGAGGGTCAAAGCGTTCCATCACCAACACATCGGCGTGACCGATGCAAACGTAAAGAGGGCAAAAACGAACTCAAGTCTTACGGCCTTTTCGCCGATGTTTGCAGTAGATCGCCGACCGCAAGATCCACAACGGAGTCCCCCCTTCCTCCGATCTCTTCCCGATAGCGGGCGGTGGTGAACCAGGCGAGGCCCCTCCAGGGGGGCCTCGTCGTTTGTGGAGGACCCCTACGCCATGTCTCGCCCGAGGTCGGCGAACCTGGTGAACTCGGGAAGGAAGGTCATCTCCACCAATCCGGTGGCACCCGCCCGGTGCTTGGCGATGTGGATCTCCGCCATCCCCTTCTTCTCCAGGTCCTCAGGGTGGTAGTACTCGTGGCGGTAGATGAACATCACAACGTCGGCGTCCTGTTCCAAGGCCCCCGATTCCCGCAGGTCGGCCAGCCGCGGGCGTTTGTCTTCGCGAGCTTCGAGGCTCCGATTGAGCTGGGACGCCGCCACGATCGGGACGCTCAACTCGCGAGCCAGGTTCTTCAAGCCACGACTGATCTCGGAAATCTCCTGCTGGCGATTCTCCCGGGTGGTGCCCTGCATGAGCTGGAGATAGTCGACCACGACCAGTGACAGGCCATGCTTTCTCTGTAGCCGCCGGCATTTGGCGCGAATGTCGGTCACTGTGGCGACAGATGAGTCGTCGACGAAGATCGGCGCCTTGTAGATCCGAGACGCCGCGTCGACCACCTTGGGCCAGAGGTTCGGACCGAGCTGGCCACTGCGCAGCTTCATCGAGTCAACCCGGCCGACCGAGCAAAGGATGCGCTGCACCACTTCTTCTTTGGACATCTCCAGGCTGAAGAGGGCCACGGTGTTGCCGGCCTGCGCGACGTTGGTGGCAATGTTGGCGGCAAGAGCGCTCTTCCCCATCGAGGGCCGGGAGGCGATGATGAGGAGATTGGCCTTCTGAAGGCCGGCCAGCTTCTTGTCGAGGTCGCGAAAACCCGTGGACAGACCGGTGACCTCCGAACCGTGCGCCTCCAAAAGCTCGATCTGTTCGAGTGCCATCTGGAGCAATGGTCCGACCGCGATCATGGTGTTGCCGACCCGCCGTTCTGCGACCGCCAGCACCCGCTGCTCGGCGCGGTCGATGACCTCGATGACATCGGTATCAATCTGTAGCGCCAGGTCGTGGACTAGCGCGCCGGCGTGCATCAGGTTGCGACGCAGGGAGTGTTCTTCGACGATGGCGGCGTAGTACTCGACGTTGGACGCCGACGGCACCGTGTTGATCAACCCGGTCACGTAGGAGATGCCGCCCACCCGCTCCAGTTCGCCGCTGCGGCGGAGCGCCTCGCTGACGGTGATCGCATCGATGGGTTGGTTGGCGTTGTAGAGGTTGAGAATCGCCTCGAAAATCGACTGGTTGGCTGGGACGTAGAAGTCCTCCGGGACCAGCTTGTCCATCACCTGATTGGCCGCGTCGGCAGAGAGCAGAATCGCTCCGATCACCGACTCCTCCGCTTCCACGGATTGGGGCGGAACGCGGGCAGGCCTGGTGGAACGTGGCGCGGTGGTCGTCATCTCTTCGTTATACCCCTTGGGTCTGACAGGGTTGTGTGCGCTTCGCTTGTCAAGGCGAGCGACGTTGGAGGCTCGGCCAAGGGGAAGTTGAGGAAGTCGGGGACAGCAACGCTAGGGAGAAGACCCCGGGTCGGGAAAACTCGATAGGTTCTTTTTTTTGTCCCTCCGCCAGCGGCCAGCGGACTCAGCCGTTTAGCCCGAAATTCAAGCGCACGTTTCCGAAGGGCTCCGGCGCACCGGCCGGGATTTGCTCACGCCGGGACGATGTCGATGGCAACGGGGAACTCGACCTCGGAATGCAGACGTACATTGACGCTGTGCAGCCCTATCTCCCTGATCAGGGAGTACATGACCAGCTGCTTGCGGTCCAACTCCACGCCGGTGAACTTCCGGATGCCTTCGACGACGTCGGCGACCCCTACCGAACCGTACAGCTTGCCTTCCTCCCCGGCATGGGCGGCGATCACCACTCGTACGCCCGCGAGGGCGGCGGCAACCCGCTCGGCGGCCTCCCGAGCCTTACGGGCGGCCTCCTCTCTGCCAAGCCTCACCCGTTCTGCGCTGCGAAGAGCGCCCTCGGTGGCTTTCAACGCTTTCTTCCCCGGCAGCAGGAAGTTCCGTGCGTAACCGTCGGAGACATCAACAACGTCGCCTTTGCGTCCGACCGCATCGATGTCGCTGGTAAGGATCACCTTCATGGGCGCCCCGTATAGGAGAGCAATGCCATCTCCCTGGCGAGCTTGATGGCCCTGGCCACCTCACGCTGGTGGCGCGGGCAGTTGCCGGTAACTCGTCGCGATCTGATCTTGGCGCGATCGGACATGTAGCGCCGAAGCTGCCCGACTTCCTTGTAGTCGACCGACTCCACCCGGTCGCGGCAGAACTGGCACACTTTCTTTCGCACCCGCCGGGTTGTCTCGGGCTCAGACCGCCTGCGTTTGCCCCGCTTGTCTCCTTGTGCCGTGTTGCCGTCTCTCCGATCAGAACGGGGCTTCGTCCGGGCCATAATCGCTCCTTGCTACTGGTCCGGCGGGGGCCGCGCCGGAGTTTGCCCATTCCGCACCGGCCCGAGCGGTCTTGGTGACGGTGGCGGTGGCAAACCGCAGCGAAGGTCCGAGCTCGTCGATCTGCACCTCGACCACCGATCGTTTGTCGCCCTCCTGAGTCTCCCAGCTGCGCTGCTCGAGCCGACCGGTGACAATCACCCTCGCGCCCTTTTGCAGGGATTCGGCCACGCTCTCGGCCTGCTCCCGCCAGACGGTGCCGCCAAAGAAACTGGTGTCCTCCTGCCAATCCCCGTTCTGGTCTCGCCAGCGGCGGTTCACCGCC
This sequence comes from uncultured Acidimicrobiia bacterium, assembly GCA_964445235.1. Lineage (GTDB taxonomy): Bacteria > Actinomycetota > Acidimicrobiia > Spongiisociales > ZC4RG35 > CAYUKI01. Next base: position 13,044 of record CAYUKI010000016.1, read on the forward strand.
ACCCGCACCTTGGCCAGGGCCACGCCCGACGGGGTGAAACGCAACTCGGGATCCTCCACAAGATTCCCGACCAGCGTTACCGAATTCGTCGACATAACTACTCCTCGCTACTCCTTGTTTGGCCTTCTTTGCTTTTCATCGCTCTGCCCCTCAGGGGAGCATGACACACCGGTGTGACAGGAAATAGCCTGTTCTTCGACGGGGGCCCGGAGCCCCTTCGCCTGCCATTCGGCGGGGGCCCGGAGCCCTTCGCCTGTCATTCGGCGGGGGCAGGGAGCCCTTCGCCTGCTGCCGACACCATGAAGACCTTGTGGCGAACGACCTCGTCGGACAGCAACAACAGACGGTCGAGTTCGGCCACCACTGGTGCGTCGGCTGCGAATGTCAGCACCGAGTAGTAACCCTCGCGCAGATGGTTGATCTCATAGGCGAAACGGCGTTTGCCCCAGATGTCGGTGGCGTTCAGTGTCGCCCCCTTCCCGGTCAGGAAGGTTTGGAGGTCGGCCACCTTGGCCCGCATGTCCTCGTCGGTGAGGTCGGGCCGATGGATGGCCATCAGCTCATAGTTGCGCAATGTCTACTCCTCCTCTGGACATCCGTAACGGAAGGCCTCGCCTACCTGACGAAGCAGGAACGCGAGCCGCCTGCGCAGGCGGCTCGCAGAGGAGCGAAGTTTACTCAGCTCTCGCCCGGCTGGAAAGCCGGGTACGGGCAAGCCAGGACCGAAAGAGGGCACGACGCCTTCCTCCGGCCGGGGTTGAGTACCGAGACGGCGACCCGGCCGTCAGCCTCGACGGTGTCGCAAAGCGACCAGGCGATGCGACGCAGATCGTTCTGGTCGGCCGTCTAGCGCGCACCGGCGTTGACGATAATCTCGCCACCGGTGACGATCGGCGGGGCTACCTGGAAGGCTTCGGCCATCTCGTTCCAGGCCTGGAAGCGGGGATCGTTGTCGTGGAGGTGATGACCCTCGCCGTCTGCGAAGGCGACGCTGATCAGATACTGGACCGCACCCTCCGTGGGCTGGGTGGAGATCCCCATCCGGGTCAGCGAGGCGTGGAGCATGATCCCTCGAGCGACGAAGTCCTCCCACGTCGGCAGCTCGTGCTGGCGAAAGCCTCTCTCGAATTCGTCCACCTGGTCGCGGCCGATGTTGAGCACGATCGCTACTGCCTCCACGAGCCGCAGCGTACAGTCGCCCCATGCCCCGTGGCCGGATCCTTTTCGCAGTCCTCCTCGCCTTGGTTGGGCTGGTGTGGCTGGGTCAGGGCCTCAGTCTGATCCCCGGCTCTTTCATGACCGGCAGCACTTTCTGGGCGGTGGTCGGGGGAGCGATGCTGGCCGCAGCCGGACTGGTCTGGTGGTGGGCCAGCCGGTCGGCCCGTAGGTGATGAACTACTAGACCAACACGACCGTGCAACGTCCCTGGGATCAACCGACCGAGCTGGTACGGGCAGGTCCTTTTCTTGCCCCATCTGTGGTTCGCTAGCAGCACCCCTAGACGCTCTGGAATATTGCCGCCCTGCTCGACTGCGCCGGCTCGAGCACCGCCTGCTCCGCCAGCGCCGCGAGCTCCCCGGCGGGTGCTTCCAGCGCGTAGAGGGCGGGGCGGCTGGACCGGTACGTGGGGCAAGGATCGGCGTCGCAGACCGGCATGGTCATCACTTCGGTCAGTCGGGCGTCCGCTCCGAAGAAAGCGATGTCGAGGGGAATGAGGGTGTTCTTCATCCAGAAGGCGACCGAGGCCGGTCCATCAAACACGAACAACATCCCGTCGAGATCGCCGAGGTCGTCGACCGCCATCAACCCGCGGGCCCGCTCGTCGCTGTCGTCGGCGATGGCGACGGTCCAAGTTTCGCCATCCACCCCCACCTCGCCCACCTCGAAACCAATCACATCACCGGTATTGAGTGGGGTCACTACCGAAGTGGTGGGCGGCTGAACTGTCTCGACTGAGGTGGTGGGCGGCTTCTCGACCGAAGGAACCGTCGATGGTGACACCTTCACCGCGCTGCTCGCACACGCTGCTACCAGGCACTGTGCTACCAGGCACTGTGCTACCAGGAAAGTGGCCAGCCCGGATCGAATGGCACTCTCCTCAACAGCTCGTCGGCGGCCTCGTCGCTCATGTG
>CAYUKI010000017.1:0-13985 GCA_964445235.1 uncultured Acidimicrobiia bacterium
ACCTTGGCCACCACCGGGTACCCGATTCGTCCCGCCGCCTCCACCGCCTGCTCGGCGTTCTTCACCGTCTCGGATTTCGGCAGGGCTATGGCGAACGAGGAGAGCACGGCCTCGACCTCGGCGGGCTCGAGCCACCCGCCTTGCTCGCCGAGTCGGTCGAGCGCCTCGGTCACGATGCGGCGGGGAGTATCCAACTCGTAACTGTGATCGGGGATCGTGCCGAGGGGCCTCTGTCGCCAGCGGCCATAAGCAACCGTCCTCCGCAACGCCTGGGCCGCCATCTCCGGGAACTGGTAGGTGGGAATCGCCCGCCGGGTCGACACCAGTTTTCGAGCGGCGTCCTCTGCCTGCATGAACACCGCCAACATTGGGACCCCCCCCTCATAGGCGTCGGCGACTTCCCGCACCGCCGCGGCAACCTCGTCGACCCCCTCGGGGGTGGTGGGCACGTAGATGACCATCACCGAGTCCACCTCACCACTTGCCAGCAGCACCTCCAGGCAATGGCGATACTGCGGGGGGCTCGCCGAAGCGATCAGGTCAATCGGATTGCGCGTGGAGGCCTCGGCAGAAAGCACCTCGCCGAGCTTGGCCCGCAGTCCGGCCGATAACTCCGGTAAGACCAACCCACCTGACTCGAGGGCGTCGGCGGCCAGGATCCCCGGCCCGCCGGCGTTGGTGACGATTCCAACTCGGTTTCCTTCCGGCACCGGCTGATTGGCCAGCAACGACGCGACGGCAAACAGCTCCTCGAGGGTGTCGGTCCGAATCACTCCCGATTGCTCGAAGAGTGCGTCGACGGCAATGTCAAGGGAGGCCAGCGCCCCGGTGTGACTGGAGGCGGCCCGTTTGCCGGCCCCGGTCCGGCCGGACTTGACGGCGACGATCGGCTTCTTGCGGGCAATGCGGCGCGCCAGCCGGTGGAAACGACGCGGGTTTCCAAAGGACTCCAGATAGAGGACGATGACGTCGGTGTGGGGGTCGTCCTCCCAGGCCAACAGCAGGTCGTTGCCGCTGACATCGGCCTTGTTGCCGACGGAGACGAATTGGGATATGCCGATGTTGGCCCGCCTGGCGTAGTCGAGGATGGCGATGCCGAGCGCCCCCGACTGGCTGGACATTGCCACGTTTCCCGGCGGCGGGTACACCGGGGCAAAGGTCCCGTTGAGCGCCGCCGATGTGCTGATGAGACCCATGCAATTCGGCCCCACCATGCGCAGGCCGGCAGCACGCACGAGGTCGACGAGCTGGGTTTCCATCTCCCTGCCCTCCGGCCCGACCTCGGAGAAACCCGCCGAGATGACCACCAGGCCCCGCACCCCTTTGGCGGCACATTGCTCGATGGTGGCGAGCACGGCCTTGGCAGGAACCACGATGAACGCCAGATCGACCTCTCCGGGTAGTTCGGTCACCGACGAGTAGGCCTTCACCGACTGCACGACGGCAGCGTTGGGATTCACGGGATAGATCGGACCCGCAAAGCCCTCCCGCATCAGATTGGCGAAAAGCCGGTAGCCGATCGATCCCGGGGTTGTGCTCGCCCCTACCACCGCCACCGAACGCGGGAAGAACAGAGGCAGGATGGAGGCCGCTACCGCCCTCCTCTCCCGCTCCTCTTCGGCGCTCCGGGCGTGGGCGGTCATCGCCACAGGGAAGGAAACCGTATAGACCCCCTCGCTCAACGTGCGAGTGAGCTCGTATCCGGAGTTTCGAAAGACTCGCATCATCTGGATGTTCTCGGGAAGCACAAACGCCCGGAAGGAAGCCATGCCGTGCTCGCGGGCATAGACGGTGAGGAGCTGTAGGAGTTCGGTGCCGATACCCCTTCCCTGGTGGGTGTCGGCGACCGCGAAAGCCACCTCTGCGACCTCGGGCTCGGCTGGCAGGCGGTCGTAGCGGCCGACCCCGATCATGTCATCGCCATGGAGCGCGATGAAGGCCATCCGCTTGTCGTAGTCAACCTCTGTGAAGTAGGAGATCTCCCTTGGTTCCAACTCCTTCTTTATCTGGAAGAAGCGGAAATATCGAGACTGAGGCCCCAAGGCCTCGAAGAAGCGGCGCAGACGGTGGGCATCGCCGGGGATGATCGGACGCACCCGCACCACCCCCCCGTCGCGCAGCACCACGTCCAAGTCGTAATCGGTCGGGTAATCGGCCATGAGCTTCCTATTCAAGCGGACGGCCGAACCCGTTTTGGCGCGCCAACAACGACCTATAGGTCGGATTTGGCGCGCCAGAACGAGGACGGGCCGAAGCCTTCTCGGAGCGGGCTGGGTGTCGGCCTAATCCCCGCCGAGTACCCGCTCGGCGGCGTTCTCGCCGCTCTTGAACGCGCCGTCGGTCCACAGGTAGGCCCAATCGCCGAACCGCCCGCAATACCGGATCCCGAGCGAATCCAGATATCCATGAACGATCTCAAGTGCAGGGGCTCGGTCGTGATCCCAAATCACGTTTCCATAGGGCGATACATGTGCGCTCTTGTGGACGACTCGATCGGATTCCCGGATAAGTCCGCACCGGCGGAGATCGTTGATCGCAGGTTCGATGAGGTCCTGCGGCGCGAGGGTGAGCGGCTTGTACTTCTCAGAGAAGTAGATCTCGCATTGGATGCTGCCGCACCCGGGCGGCACCAACCGTGGGGACATGAGATGGGGCGCGCTGGTCCTCGTGATGATGAAGTCTTGGTCGTAGAAGTAGCTCCAAGTCGCATCGGTGAGGTCGACACGATCCACCCCGACGTTGACCATGACGATCGTGGTGGCGGCGAGACGACGGGCGGCGGCAAGCACGTCGAGAGGGGCGCCGGCGATCATCGGGATCAAATCGGGAAGCGGTATGGAGGAGATCAAATGCCGATAACCGGCTCGATCGCCCGATTCGAATGTGACCACCTTTTGCGCCGCGTCGATGCCCACCACGCGGTGGCCGAGCCGGAGGTTGGCTCGCTGATGAATTGGCCGTAGATAGGAGATGAACCCACCCTCGGTTGGGTACCGGAAGTGGTCGATGTAGTGGACGTTGGGGGTTTGCGCGGATAACGCACCTGCCAGCACCTCGTCGAGAGAGGGCCGGTAGAGGCGAGGCCCAAGCCATTCGGTGGTGAGGTTGGCGGCGGGGGTCGTGTGCACCTTCTTGGCGTACTCAATAGGGAACGTCTCGGCGAAGGTTCTCCCAAACGCCGTAAGCAGCCACTCGGCATAGTTGGCCACCGGTTCGGCCGGACGGCTCTGGGCGTCCATGAAATCCTTGATGCAGTCCACCACCACTTGGGTCGGGAGTCCATAGAGGTTGCATTGGGCGGGGTGCTTGATCCAATAACCCTGCCAGAAGTTGTTGACGTAGTTGCTGACCTTTTGAAACTTGCCGCCTATGTTCTCGGCGAAGAGGTCCTGTATCCGGGGGTCCTCCGTGAACGAGACGTGGGGACCGTCGTCGAATACCCAGCCGCCGGGGAATTCGAAAGTCTTGGTATGCCCACCCGCCATCGAACCCTGGTCGTACATGGTCGATGCGACCCCCTCGGCGAGCAGCCGATGGGAGGCGCCACAGGCAGCCATGCCAGAACCGAGGATCGCGACACCGTTCACAGCTGCCGCCAGTACGCGATGGTCTCTCGAAGGGCCTGGTCGACCGACGTGAGAGCGTTCCAACCCACTTCGTTGTGGAGCCGCCCCACGTCGGCAACCAGACGGGGGGGATCGTCGGGTGCAGTCGGTAAGGATCCCAGTCGCAGCAGGTCCGGGCGCCCGACCAATTCGGCCGCCCGCGTGACAAGTGACGCGACGGAAGGCGCGATGCCGGTTGCGACATTTACCGGGCCGACCACCTCGGACCCAAGGATCGCAACGAGGGCCCGACCCGCATCCTCCACATACATGTAGTCGCGTTCCTGCGTGCCGAGGGTGCAGAGAGCCGCTTCACCAGCCAGCAGGTTGGAGATCACCGAAGCCACCAACCGACGGCGGTCCTCATGGGCGCCATAGAGAAAGAAGAGGCGACCCCAGGCGACCGAAGCGGACATCGCCTCTCCCAGCGCGGCGGCCAGCTCGGAAAGAGCGGCCTTGCTGCGACCATAGACGGTCCGCGCCCGCAGCGGAGTGGACTCGCTGAGCAACGGCTCGTCCCAGGCGTATTCGAAACACGAGCCCACCAGCAGGGCGCGCCCGCCGCCTCTTTCGGTGAAGCGCCGCAGGAGGTGCAGACTCGACTCGGCCCACTCGAGGTTGATCGCAGAGGACGCGTATTTCCCCGGCTCGAGGTACCAGGCGCAATGGAGTAAATGACTCGGATCGACTGCGGCCACCAAATCGTCGACAGCTCCATCGTCAAGCAAATCGACCTGATGCCACTCGACCCCGCTACCCAAATGGGCTTTTCGGGCGGTGGCGTGCACCTCAAAGCCGGCCTCCAGCAACGGATAGATGCAGTGCCGTCCAACAAACCCGCTGGCTCCCGTGAGCAGTACCCGGCTCATAGCGCAAAGCCCGGCCACGTGGCGTCCTGCGCCGAGATCACTTCGACGGCGCGGGGCCAGACGATTCCGAAGGCGGGATCGTCGTATCGGACTCCCGCCGCTGCCGCCGGCTCGTAGACCGTGGAGGTGAGGTAATAGAGGTCGACGTCGTCGGTGAGCGTCAGGTAGCCGTGAGCGCAACCGGCCGGAATGAGGAAGGCGTCCGCACCATCGGCATCCAGACGCAGACCTGACCAGCCTCGGTAGGTCGGGGAATCAGGCCGGAGGTCCACCGCCACGTCGAACACGGCGCCTCTGGTGCAACGCACCAGCTTGGCCTCGTCGAAGGGAGGCCGTTGAAAGTGGAGGCCCCGCAGCGTTCCGGCCTTAGTGCTTCGAGCCGCGTTGGCTTGGACCCAATCGACGTCGACACCCGCCTCTGCAAACTCGCTTCGGCACCAGGCCCTGGCGAAAAACCCGCGTCCGTCGGTCCGCCGCTCGAGCACTATCCGCCGAGCGCCCACCACATCTGTATCGAGGAACTTCATGTCCAGCCGATCACAGCCCAACCCCCCGATAGCGGGCGAAGGCATGGCGATCGAGGAACCGCCGACCGTCGACCACCAACGGCTGACGATCTCCGATGACCTTGGCCAGTCCACGGTACTGGTCCCAGGCCGTCACGAGGACGATGGCATCGGCTTGTTCTACGGCTAGATCCGAAGTCACCTCTACACCGGCCGTGACCCACCACCCGGGCAGACCTGCGGCGGTGACGACCGGATCGTGAGCGACGACCTGGGACCCGGCGTCGAGGAGCGAGCGAATGATGGCGAGGGCGGGAGATTCTCTGGTGTCACCGGTGTCGGGTTTGAAGGAGAGACCCAAAACGGTGACCTTCGCTCCTCGGAGCGAGGGCAGTTCTTCAGCGAGCATCTCCACCAGCCGGCCCGGCTGGGCCGTGTTGATGGCCGTCACCGCGTCGAGAAGGCGCGGCTCTTCACCAGCGCTCCGCGCCAGCGCCGCCAGCGCTTGAACATCCTTGGGCAGGCAGCTTCCGCCATATCCACACCCGGCCATCAGGTACGAGGCGATCGGGGCTACCCGGACCTCCCCCTGGTCGGACCAGCTGAGGTAGCGAGAGGAGTGCACTCCAGCCATGACCTCGACGACATCGATCCCTCCCACCGCTGCACCCAGGTTGGCGATCTCGTTCGAAAACGAGATCATGGTCGCCAAGAGTGCGTTGGAGGCATACTTGACCATCTCGGCCGTTCGAGCGTTGGTGCGAACAAGCGGAACGCTTGGGAAGACCCGGTAGAGCGCCTCCAACACCTCGAGGGTCGCCGCATCGTTAGCGCCTATCACGATGCGGTCGGGCGACATGAAGTCGGCCAGCGCCTGGCCCTCGGTCAAGAACTCCGGGTTCACTCCCACTCCGAAATCGACCCCGGCCCGACCGGCGGCGGCCGCCTCCAAAGCGGGAGCTACCAGCCCGTCGGTCGTCCCCGGGACCACCGTGCTCTTCACCACCAAAACGGGATAGTCGGTCCGGCCCCGCCAGGCCTTCCCCACCTCGGAAACGGCGGCAAGAAGAGCGGTGGGATCCATCTCTCCGGCTTGCAGGGGGGTGCCGACCGCGATAAGAACCACGTCAGCGGCCGCCGCCGCGGCGACGTCGGTAGTAGCGCCCAACCGGTTCCCGAGGTTGCGTTGCAGCAGTTCGCTCAGACCCACCTCATGGATGGGAGACCGTCCGGTGGAGACGGCTTCGATACGGGCGGAGTCGACGTCCGCGACCGTGACCTGGTGGCCGAGCTCGGCGAGGCAGGCACCGGTGACCAACCCGACATACCCGGCACCAACCACGCCGACGCGCATCAACGCTCTTCCCCCCCCGGATTCCCGCGGTACCAAGTCAGTGCGCGCCGCAGCCCTTCATCGAGACTCACCTCGGGGTGGTAACCCAAATCACCACGGGCCTTGGCGATGTCGGGGCAACGTCGGACCGGGTTGTCGACCAGGTAATCGCGCTCGGCGCTCTCGCCGCGAACCAAGCGGCCTTGGTAGTCGAAGATCTCGGCGCCCAGGCGAACAATGCGACTGGCCAGCTCCTCCATGCTGACCTCGGGCGCCTCGACCCCGATGTTGTAGGGCTCTCCGGGCCGGCCTCGAAGCAGTATCAGGTAGTAGCCCGTCACTGCGTCGGACACGTAGCAGAAGGTCCGGGTCGGGGAGCCGTCGGATAGCAGGACGAGGTCTCGACCCGCCAGAGCATCTCGACACAGGTCGGCTATCACTCGCCCGTCGGTGATCTTCATCCCCGGTCCGTAATTGTTGAATGGTCGCGCCATGGTGACGGGAAGGCCGTGCTGCCGGGCGAAATTCACACAGAGGGTCTCTCCGAACCGCTTCGACTCGTCGTAACAGGCCCGCGGCCCCGTGCAGGAGACATTGCCCCGATAGGTCTCGCCGGTCGGTATGGCTTCGGGGGGGGGGTCGCCATAGATCTCGCTACTGGAGAAGAAGAGGAATCCGTCAATGGCCTTGCCGGCAGCCTGCTGTTCCAGGGCGCGGTCGAGTAGATGGCGCAGACCTGAGACGTTGGCGTCCATGGTCTCGATCGGGTACTTGCGGTAGTAGGTAGGCGAGGCGATCCCGGCGGCGTGGATCACGAAGTCCAGCCGACCGAGGTCATTGGGGAGCGGACTTCGCACATCATGTGTTCGCACATCGAGGTCGGTCCGGCCCGTCAGTTCCTTCAGCCAGCTCGGCACGCCCCGGTGGTAGTTGTCGAAGACGACCACCTCTATGGGTGACTGGTCGGGATGGAGATCGTTCCACCGAAGCGGGGCCTGGACCAGGTAGTAACCGAGGAAACCGGCTCCCCCGGTGATGAGAAGACGCCGCCCGGCCATGCGACCCATGTCTTGGTCGAGCTCGGTCACGATGGCGTCGAGGTCGGTGCCACGCACCTCGTGCGCCGACAGATCGGGAGCCGCAGAGACAACCGGTTGATTCACCGCATCACCAGCTTGTGGGCGAAGAACGCTTCGGCCAGGCCGTCGGCGGCCCGACACTCGATGCCTCGCAACGTCATCATCGCCCGAAAGGTCTGCTCCCGAAACCAGGGTCGCGAGCTCTGGCTGGGAAATCCCTCGATGATGGCACGCACCTTGCGGTCCGCCACTTCGGCCGGTAGTTCGACAAAGGCATTGGGCCGACCTAGGTCGCCGTCGTATTTCGGGACTTCGTACTCGAGTATCAGGTGATCACGGAAAGCATTGAGGGTCAGCTCGGCCACGGTCCGATGATCCTGATGTAGATCGCCACGCGTGTGCGTCAAGATCACCTCCGGTTCGACCCGGGCTGCCAGATCGTCGAAATACTCCTTGAGCTCGGGCAGATAGGGGAAGAATCCCTCCCGGAAATGACGGAGTTCGACACTGGCCGACGCCCCGCTCAGGAATCTGCCGGCGCTCTTTTCGGCCTCGGTCGCCCGCTCCCCCTCCGCGGCCAGCACCACCCAGTGAACCCGCAGGCCCGGCCTTTGCGAGATCCATTGGAGGACCGTACCACCTGCGCCGATTTCGACGTCGTCGCAGTGCGCGCCGATGCACAAGACGCTGGTCGGGTTGAGGTCCAAGGAGTGCATAGGGGTCTTAAGCCGAGGCTCAGCGGCGCCAGACTTCCCAAGGGGCCGGTCCCCGCTCGTACATCTCGTCGAGCGCCTGCTTGTCCTTGAACGTATCCATCGCCATCCAGAACCCTTCGTAGCCGAAGGTGCTGACCTGGCGCGACTCGATCAGCCGCTGAAAGGGCTCGATCACGAGTTCTTCCCCATTCCCGAGCTGATCGAATACATCGTGCCGCAGAACGAAGTAGCCGGCGTTCACCCATAGATCTGTCTTCCGGATCGGGCTGATCGAGGTGGCATATCCGTCCGGATCGAATGTGGTCACGTGAAACGAAAGGGGTGGTCGTACCGCCAGAAAGGTGGCGGTGGTGTTTTTGGCGACAGCGAAGGAGATGTAGTCCGATAGCGGAAGGTCGGTGAGGCCGTCGGCGTAGTTGGCCAGAAAGAAGTCCTCGCCCTCTAGGTGCTGGCGGACCGCCATGAGCCGTTCGCCGACGTTGGTGTGCTGGCCGGTATCCACGAAGGTGATCTTCCAGTCCTCGATATCGGAGCCCAGCAGCCTGACCTCCCTGCCTCCGTTCGTCAACACGAAGTCGTTGGACGTGGTCTCCTCGTAGCGAAGGAAATAGTCCTTGATGACGTTGCCGTGATAGCCCAGGCAGAGAATGAAGTCGCGGTGGCCATAGTGCGCGTAGTACTTCATCACGTGCCATATGATCGGCCGCGGGCCGATGGGAACCATCGGTTTGGGCACCGAATCCGAGTGTTCGCGGAGCCGAGTGCCCAAGCCACCGCAGAACAAGACCACCTTCATGAATCCCAACCATTCCCGGGCCAGACCGACAATCGTGCTGCCCGCCGAGTCACGACCCCACCCGACTCACATGGTATTCGACCGTACCCGACCCGGCAAGGGCAGAGCCTCCGACGCCCGCCCGGGCCGGACCCGCCGCCCAACCCCCGCCGGCCCGCCGGGCGTATGGCGTCTCACACATTGGAAAGACCCGACCCGAGCGAGGCCGCCACCTCGGCGAGCGCCAAATCGGCTGAGTCCGCCTCGCCGGGTTTAACAGGATGGGTGCTCCAGCGTGCCACTTCGAAGAGCCTCGTCAGCCAGGCAGCCGCCCCCCCTGGCACGGGCGGTCCCAACCGGTCCTGATACTCGGCGGGAGTCTCAGCGGGGCGGCGAGGCCCGAACGTCGCCCCGGTGACCTCGAGGAAGGCGCGATAAGCCTGCGCGACGCGGGCCGCGGGTCCGTGGAGGGGACGCCGCATCCCCGGGGTGAGGGAGGCCGCGACCTCGGGGGCGTCGGCGGGTCGGGCCATAGGGGTCCGTCGGAACAGCGTCAGGAAGGCGCGCAGAGTCCGCAGCAGCGCGGCGGGCAGACCGGTGATCGCCCGGGCCAGCAAGGCCAACCAGCCTCGCAATCCCAGTCGATGGCGGGCCGCTTCGCCGAGCGCCTTCCGCTCTTCTCCGACGCGCAAGGCCACGACCACCACCACCAGGACAACAGCCAACCAGAACAGTCGCAGCTCGGCGGCTCGCACTGCCTCCGGGTCGATGGGGGGGGGTGGTGACCCTTCAACTCCGGAAACCGTCGTGGTCGGAATCCTGGACGGGACCGACCCAGGACCGGTCTCCAGCGCCGCAGGGCGCAGAACGGACAGCAGCCAGTCCCGGAGGCCGGCCATCATTGCCGCCACCCCGGCCAGAAGAGCCAGCGGCAACGCGCCCACCAAACCCGACAGGCTCGGCAGCAGAAGCACGCCTAGAAGCAGGGGAACCAGCACGACGGCGACTGCCAGCATCCAACGTGCCCTGACCTGGTGGTCGACGGTGGCGCCCAACCATCGCCATCGACCTTCCTCATCCGCACGAGCAGCTCGACCCAACCCCCAGAGGCCAACAGGGAAGAGCACGAATGCCGGCGCGAGGAACGCTCGGACGGGCGGCCGGGTGAGATCCATTACCGCCCCCCAACCGACCAGACCGGCCGCCGCCGCCACCGTTAATAGGACTCCCGAGGCGAGGAACCGCTGCCACAATCTCGTCAGCGGAGCGGCCAAAGCAGTATGCGGCATGGGGGCTCCCAGAGCGGCGAGGTCAGCGAAGCTGGCGTGGGTGGCGATTCCGACCCCGATGGCCAGCAACCACCCCAGAATCGACTCCTGCTCCAAGAACCCCTCCGGCCAGGTGGCGATCTCGGTTGTCGCTCCCCCCCCCAAGAAGACAACGTGCAGCAGCTTGGCGCCGATGGCAGCCCCACCGGCCTCGAAGCGCCGCCACCGGCTTTCCGCGTCGCGATCGCGCTCAACCGTCTCGTACCAACGTCTCGATGCCACAACGCCGGCCACCGTGACAAGGGCGAGGGTGACTGCGTACTCGACTCCGATCCGGGCCGGCATCGCCGAGGCCAGAGACCAGGCAAGACAGGACGACAGAACGGCGAGCACCAAAACTGGTCCCGGCCAGGCGGCCCGCCGAGCCACGGTTGCGGTCACCACCGCTCCAGATCTTGGTGGCTCTCCACCGTACGCACCGGAACGCCCAAGCCGATCAACCGGCCGGCCTCGGACACGCGGTGATCCGGGAAGATCTCGAACACGGCCGGGGCAAAGCCCCGGCCCCGCCAGCGCGCCACTGCCTCCGCCAGGGGGCCGGTCACCGAACCGGTGACCACCGCCAGGGTGGAACCAAAGGGCAGCCGCTGGGTGGCGGTGCCGAGTCCGGCCGCGAAATCGGCCGCCGGGTCGACGGTCACCCGCGCCAGCAGCTCAAGCATCGAGGCCAGATGGGCTCGGTCCGAGCGAGGGGGAATGAGCAGCCGGACCGGGGCGGAGCTGAGCGGGTCGTGGGCGCACAACCAAAGGCCAACCGGTAAACGGTCAGAGACCACGACGTGATGAAGGAGCGACGCCGCCACCGTCACCGCCAACTCCGGGCCCGCCGATCGCCGCGCTCCCCGGTAGCTCGACCGGCTGAGGTCCAAGCACACCACGGTGTCCCGAGAGATGGCGGGCAGGTACTCCTTTACCACGACCTCGCCGAGCTTGGCGGTGGCCGGCCAATGCACCCGGCGGAGCGAATCGCCGGTACGGTAGCTGCGGACCCCGACCATGCGGGTGTAGTCCTCATAGAGCGGTATCGCCGTTCGGAGCACCGGGACAGGGGCTCGCCCCGACAACAGGCTCCGGCCGACCGGCACGATCTTGGGGTATACGATCAACTCGGTCGCCCCCGAGATGGGACCCCGGTGGCGCCGGATCCCGAAGACGTCGCCGGCATGGGTATCCGTCGGTCCCAGCCGATAAAGACCGCGGCGGCGCCCCTTGACCCGATAAGAGAACATCCGCTGCTCCCCCGCCAGCAGGGTCGTCACCCATCTCCCCCCCCCTACGACCAGGTTGAGGTCGAAGGGAACGACATCGCTCACCTCCAGCCAGGGAAGAGGCAGTCGGCCATCGTTGCGAACCGTCAAGGTGACGGTGGCCTCTTCGTCGTGGAAGATCCGGCGAGGATGCGCCCGGTGGGTGTGAACCTTCCGGAGGGCTCGGGCCGGCCACCAAACCGAGACCGCCCATAGGAGGACAAGGAGGGCGGCGACGGAGAGCAGGAAGTCGATACGGAATAGGAAAGCCGCCACGGCCACCAGGGTGGCAGCACGCAACAACCCGGTCATCCCACGCCTGCGAGGGGGGCGGCTTCGAGGATCTCGGACACCACCCCGGCCGCCGACAGGTCGCGGAGTCTCGCCTCGGCCGTGAGGCTGAGACGGTGGGTCATCACCGGGGCCGCCATCACCTTGATGTCGTCGGGGATGACGAAGTCCCGCCCGCGCAAGGCCGCGAGTGCCCGAGCGGTGCGAATCAACGCCAGAGTGGCTCGGGGGCTGGCACCCAAGGCAACGTGGGGATGCCGACGAGTGGCATCCACCAACCCGACGGCGTACGCGAGGAGGTCCTCGTCGAGGTGTATCCCGGCTACTTCGGCGGTTGCTTCGGCCAATTCGGCGGACGACACCACTGCCTTCACGTCCTCGATGGGATGCCGACGTCCGATCCGACCGGCCATCGCCACTTCGTCGGCCGGCGAGGGATACCCCATCGCCATGCTGATCATGAAACGATCGAGCTGGGCCTCGGGCAGCGGGAACGTCCCTTCCAATTCGATCGGATTCTGAGTCGCGAGCACGAGAAAGGGAGGGGCAAGCTGATGGGTCTCACCGTCGACCGTTACCTGACCTTCGGCCATCGCTTCGAGAAGGGCCGACTGGGTGCGAGGGGTGGCCCGATTGATCTCGTCTGTAAGCAAGACGTTGGTGAAGACCGGACCGGGACGGAACTCGAAGTCGGCCCGACGTTGGTCGAAGACCCTCACCCCGGTTATGTCGCTCGGCAGCAGGTCGGGTGTGCATTGGACCCGCCGGAAGCTCAGGTGCAAGGAAGCGGCCAACGCCCGCGCCAGCATCGTCTTGCCCGTTCCGGGAACGTCCTCGATCAGGATGTGACCCTCGGACAGAACCGCCACGAGCAGCTGCTCGATCTGCCAGCGTTTGCCAATGATCACCGACTCGACACTGGATACGAGCCGAGCGGCCAAATCACCGACGCCGGGCATATTCGACGAGTCTATGTGCCGAGGCGGGCCTCCGGCTCATAGGGATAGATATCGATCAGCTCGCCGGCCGCCACCTTGGCCTGCCAGGACTGCCAGGCGGCCGCCGAGAGAAGGTCATGGTGACGGTCGAGGAAGGCGGAACGCAACTCGCCTTGTATTCCCAGGAAGTGGATGAACTCCTCGGGAAAGATGTCGTTGGGTCCAACCGAGAACCAAGGCTCGGCGGCCGTCTCCTCGTCGAGTGAGCTCGGGGAGGGAAGAATTCGGAACGTGCAGTTCTCAAGACGAGTCAGCTCGTCGTAGTCGTAGAAGACCACCCGGCCGTGCCTGGTAACGCCAAAGTTCTTCAATAACATGTCACCGGGGAAGATGCCGGTGGCGGCCAGCTCCCTGATGGCCTGGCCGTAGTCCAGGAGGGCGGCGCGGCCCGCCCGTGGGTCAGCCTCCCTCACATAGATGTCGAGCGGTATGACCCTCCTTTCGACGTACGCGTGTTTGATGGTCACGGTCTGGCCGTCCACCACGACCGATTGGGCGCACTCCGCCAACAGCACGGCAAGCAGTTCGGGGCGAAACTTGTCGACCCTGAACTCGAGGAACTCGAACTCCTGAGCGTCGATCAGCCGACCGGCCCGATCGGTGCGGAAGACCAGCCGATACTTGGACCGCACCTCATGCCGGGTGGTCCGCTTGGGGGCGGGAAACCGATCCTTGATGATCTTGAAGACGACGTCGAACGCGGGCAACGTGAAGACCGCCATCACCAGACCGGGCGACCCGCGGGCGATCTCGAAACGATCCCCGGAGGAGTGGAGATGCCGGAGGAGATCGCGGTATAGCTCGGTCTTCCCGTGCTTGTTGTGACCGATGCCGATGTACAGCTCGGCGATGCGCTTGCGAGGCATCAGGGATCCCAGAAACCTGATGAGGTCGTGGGGGCGGTCGGTGTCAACGTGGAAATAGGAGCGTGTGAAGGAAAAGAGGATCGACACCTGGTCTTCAGTGAGGAGAACGGCGTCGATCACCGCCCCCCCCGGTGGGTGGAGCACTGCTATGACCAAAGGCAGCACGTGGGAGCCTGAGTAGAGGCGTCCCACGAGGTACGCACCCTGGCCTCGGTAGAAGACCGACTCGATCAGGTCGAGACGATCAACGGTCAGCAACGCTCCCACCGACCGCAAACGCTTTTCGATTGCCCCGGCCGCCGCTCGCGCGTCGCCTGGTAGATCGGCAAACCTCACGTCGTGGATAGTTTCGCCGACCAGCTGCACGATCGT
>CAYUKI010000017.1:13995-14907 GCA_964445235.1 uncultured Acidimicrobiia bacterium
TGCCCTCCGGCCGGTAGCTCTTGTAGAGGGGTCGGCGAGCTTGTGTGGGCGGGGTATCGAAGTCGGTGTCCACGAACTCGATGTGGGGGTCCACTCCCACAGTGGTAAAGATCTTGCGGGTGACCGAGTTGAAAAACGTCTCGGCCAGCTCCCAGTCGTTCCGCTCGGCGATGAATCCCGAGTAGACGGCTTTCATCGCCGCCCACACCGTCTTGTCGAGGGTGCGGCCGGCGAGCAGCGCCGCGATGTCGGCGGCCACCTGGGTCGACGTCTGGGAATAGAGATCGAGGCGTTCGCGGGCGTCGGCCGCCATTCCCTTCCAGTCCCGATCCGAGAAGCGGATGCGCGCCCGGCGGGTGACGATCCGAAAGCGAGTCTCGAACCCCGCCCAACCGACTCGAATCGCTTTCGCGCCCAGGCTGGCCAAACGGCTGTCGGACAGGGCGGGTGTCGTCACGTCTGTCCGAACTTAGTGGACCGGGTGGGCCTCAGACCACGAGCCGGTAGAACCGGAACTGGAAGTGCTCGACCGGCAGCACCTCGACGTCTCGAAAACCCGCTGCTCGAGCGTACGCACGCAGGCGGTGGGGCCGCATCACAGTGCCGGTCCCGGCCAAAGGCTGCGATGACATGCCGTCCGGAAGGCAGACCAGCAAGCTGAACCCGTAGAGGAGTCGCTCGAGGTCGTCGCCGTTAGGGGTGAACTGGTCGGCGGTCCGTTCGTCGACCACCAGGGCGAAGCCGTCCTCCTTCATCAGCCGGCGCATGGCCGTCAGCACCGCCACGGGGTCGGACATGTCGTGGATGCACTCGAAGGCGGTAACAACATCGAAAACCGCTTTTCCCCCGACCGGTACCCCGTCGGCGTGGAGGAACTCGACACGTTCGGAAACCCCAGCTGTCGCTGCTGCG
>CAYUKI010000018.1:0-14715 GCA_964445235.1 uncultured Acidimicrobiia bacterium
CCGACAGTAGCCGGGAGGGCACCGGGACCCCGGCCTGCCGCACCCAAAGGTACCCTCGGTGAGTGCGGCGGCTGGTGGCATCATTCTTCGGAACCGGATTGCTCCTGCGACGCTTGGCCGGTGTCGACCGGGGCTCGGGCACGGTGGCGGCGGCCTTCGCCCTCGCCATCAGCCTGCTCTTGGAAACCAACGGCCAGTTGGCCGCGCTCGCCATCAGCGTCGGTCTGTCGCTCTGGTCAACCAGCGGGTTGGGCGACGACGAATCGCCCGGCGATCACGACCCGCCGTGGGTGGTGATCGACGAAGCTGCCGGCACCTTCCTTGCCACGGTCGGTCTCGGTGGTCCGCCTGCCCTCGTCGCCTGGGTCGTGTTCAGACTGGCTGACATAGCCAAGAAGGTCTTTCCGGGGGTGGCGGCTGCCGAGAGGTTGCCCGGCAGCCTCGGCGTCACCGCCGACGACCTGGTGGCCGGGCTGTACGGTCTGGCCGCCGGCTGGGCGATCCAGTTCGTCACCCAGTAGGCCCGAGATCCGACGGTCCCTTCGCCCCGTGCAGGTCAGGGTCGGGCCGACGCCCGATCACGTAGCCGGAATGCACCATCACCCAGTCGCCGGGGACGGCATCAGGGAGACAAACGGCGCTCAGGCGGTTAGGGCGGTCTTCGAGAAGCACATCGGCCGTGAAGTCGAATCCGTCGCCTTGCACAGCGATGACGCGCCCTTCCCTACCGTGACACATGGCGTTCCACCCGAAGGTCCAAGAAATGGGTTGCACAGGAGATGCACGGGTCGTAGTTGCGGATCGCTTGTTCGAGCCGCCATTTGAGTTCGTCGTCGGGAAGCTGCACCAGGGAGGGGACCATAAGCCGGAGGTCGTCTTCGATTCGAAGCTGGTTCTGGGAAGTGGGCGGAACGATCCGGGCGTCGACGATGGTCCCCTCACCATCCAACTGATAGCGGTGATAGAGAAGGCCCCGGGGGGCCTCACTCGCCCCATGACCGGTTCCGGCGGCAACCGACCCAACCCGATACGGGGCGGAGGGTGGCTGATAGGCATCGATCAGCTCGAGAGCGGTGGCGAAGGCATGAACGAGCTCCACAGACCGGACCTGGATGCTTCGGAAGGGATTGCGGGTGCCGCCGGCGATCCCGGCGCCCACGGCGGCGGCACGAGCGGCCGGATGGAGCTGTTCGAAGTTGAGGTTGTAGCGGGCCATCGGACCTACTTGATATGACCCCCCCCCGATCCTCCGGGCGTGCAAAGCATTCGACCATTCGACGTGCTCCTCGGCGAAATACGCCGGCCAATCAGAGACGGCCAGGTCGAGCCCGGTGCTGGAGACGATCCTCCCCTCGACGATGGCATATTCGTCGGAGTGGCGCAGCGCCACGAACTCGTAGTCGATCTCGATGTCCGGAAACGGAAAGCCACTCACCCAATCGACCGTTTCTGCTGCCGCCTCTCGTCCCCATTCAAGCTCATGGGTGAGCGCCGCCAGTTCGGCCTTCTCGAACGCCCTATAAAAGCCGCCCACCCGGAAGTTCACAGGGTGTATCTCTCGACCGCCCAGCAGCTGCATCAGCCGGTTGCCGGCCGCCTTCAGCCGCAGGCCCCTGGTGACGGCCTCTGGATGATCCTTGGCCATGTGGATGCCGCTTTGGTATCCAAGGAAGTCGGGAGCATGGAGCATGTAGACATGAAGGCAATGGCTCTCGATCCACTCCCCCAAGTACATGAGATGGCGGAGCTGTTTGACGCCTGGTTCGAGTTCGACGCCGAGCCAATCCTCCATCGCGTTGGCGCTACTGGTCTGATAGGCCACCGGGCAGATACCGCAGATCCGGGCGGTGATGTCGGGAGCCTCCAGGTAGTTTCGCCCCCGCAGGAATGCCTCGAAGAAACGGGGCGGCTCGAAGATCCGGAAACGGAGGTCGGTCACCTTGTCGCCGTCGATGGCGAGGTAAAGAGCCCCCTCACCTTCCACTCTGGCGAGGTAGTCAACCGAGATTTCACGGGACACGCTTGGCACTCCCTTCGGCGAACTCAGGTGCGTTGACGTTGAAGGTGCGCAACGCCCGGGTGATGTCGGTCTCTGAAACTCCGAGGCGATGCCACCAGTTCTTCAATGACGGGAGATTGACGGTGTCGGCGGGTCCGAAACACCCATAGCAGCCGCGCCGGTAAGCCGGGCAAATCGCCCCACAGCCGGCGTGCGTGATCGGCCCCAGACAGGGGATGCCGTCTGCCACCATCACACAAGGGGTGCCGCGGTCCTTGCATTCGACGCACACGCTATGGGAGCTGATGTTCGGTCGACGATCCGCCAGGAACGCACCAATGACCTCCAGCAGCTGGTGTTTGTTGATCGGGCATCCCCGCAGTTGGAAATCAACCTTCACGTGGTCGGATATGGGGGTGGAGGAAGCGAGCGTGTCAATG
The DNA here is from genome assembly GCA_964445235.1 of uncultured Acidimicrobiia bacterium. Classification (GTDB taxonomy): domain Bacteria; phylum Actinomycetota; class Acidimicrobiia; order Spongiisociales; family ZC4RG35; genus CAYUKI01. Next base: position 2,440 of record CAYUKI010000018.1, read on the forward strand.
AACTGAGGGCTCGCATAGACGGTCGAGATGAATTCGGCGATGTCGGCTCCGTTGCGAAGCGCCTGAATGCCACCCGAGGTAGCGCAGGCCCCAATGGTGACCAGGTAGCGAGACATCTCTCTGACCTTGCGGATTCGCTCGGCATCATGCCGGGTCGTAATCGAGCCCTCGACCAGAGAAAGGTCATAGGGACCCGGGTCTTCGGCGCGGCTCGCCTCGGGGAAATACGCGAAGTCGACTGCGGCGGCGACCGTCAACAACTCTTCTTCGCAATCGAGGAGGGAGAGCTGGCATCCATCGCACGAGGCGAATTTCCACACCGCCAATTTGGCCGCCACGTCAGAGCTCCTTCACGGCGAGGAGATCGGCGACCCGGGGGTATGGAAACACGGGTCCGGTCCTGCAAACGAACTCCGGCCCGAATTGGCAATGCCCACACCAACCGACCGCGCACTTCATGTTTCGCTCCATCGAGAGAAATACCCTCTCCTCGGATATTCCCCGATCGACCAGGCTCTGCGCCACGAACCTCATCATTGCTTCCGGCCCGCAAACCAGGGCCGTGCTGGTGGCCGGATCGAAGCCAGCGCGCTGAATGAGATTGGTGACCATGCCGACCTCGCCGTGCCAATCCGAACCGGCCCGATCGACCGTCACGGCGACTTCGAAGTCGAAACAGGCCCGCCATTCGGCCAGCTCGTCGGCGTAGAGGAGGTCGGTCGGGGATCGCGCCCCGTACAGCAGGATGAGCCGGCGGTATTCCGCCCGATTGGCGAGCCCATGCCGAACCGCCGAGCGGAGGGGGGCCAGGCCGATCCCACCCGCCACGATGACGAGGTCTCCGCCCTGCGCCTGCTCGAGTGGCCACGGCACTCCAAATGGACCGCGCAGCCCCACTCGTTCCCCGACCCTTAGCTTCGACATAGCCCTGGTCACTGACCCGGCTACCCGCACGGTGTGCGCCAAGGCGGCCGGATGGCCCGACACGGAGATGGGCACCTCTCCCACTCCAAACGCCGTCACCATGTTGAACTGGCCGGGTCGAGACGGCGCCAGGCCCTGCCGACCGGTCGGCCGGTACACGTGAGTGAACACCCCAGGAGCCTCGACGATCACGTCGATGATCTCGAAGACGACCGGGCGGAGGGGGTCGAACGTCACCAGTTGTCTCCGTAGAGGTCGGCCAGCTGCAAGCGGGCGGCGTGCAACCGCTCGGCCAGGGTGGCGCCGATGCGCTCCATCAGACCCCGCTCGAGCTCGTGGTCGGACGCCCACAGACGACGCAGACCTACCACCGAGAATTCGACCAGGCAGGTGTCGACCGCCGCCCGGGCGTCCCACTGCCAGTGGGCCCTTTCGGCCAGCCAGGAAAGCCCGAGCAGCTCACCGGGACCGACGGTCTGCACGACCAGAGGAGAGTGGTCGCCCGGTGCAAGCTCCAGACTGACCCGACCCGACACCACCAGGTAGAGGTGGGCGGCCGGGCCACCGGCGGCGAACAACAACGTGCCCTCTGGTACGTCAACCACCTCCACTGTGCCGGCCAACGTGGCGATCTGTGAGTCGCTGAGACCCTTGAACAGCGGCTGCCGTCGCAGCAGTTCGTGAATCATGGTCCACCTCGTATTGCTTCGACTTCTTCGGTCAAATCGATTCCGACCGGACACCAGGTGACGCAGCGACCACAACCAACGCAACCCGATGTACCGAATTGCTGGTGCCACGTCCCCAGCTTGTGAGTGAGCCATTGTCGGTAGCGGGAACGGACGGAACCACGCACCGTGTGGCCGACCACATAAGAGAAGTCAAGCGAGAAGCAGGAATCCCACCGGCGTTCCCTCCCGAATTCGCCCGTGGCGAGATCGGTCGTGTCGGCGGTGGTGGAGCAGAAACAGGTCGGACAAACCAACGTGCAGTTACCGCACGCCAGACATCTCTCGGCCACCCGCTCCCAGTGCTTGTGTTCGGGGTTTTTGACCAGCAGCCCGGGCAGATCGGCGGTGACCATCCGTTTGGTCAACCGAGCACGGCAGATCTCGCTCACGGCTTGCTTGGCCTCCAGCTGATCGGGACTGGCCGGAGTCGCCGCCAGCCGTTCCACCAGCTCCTCGCCGGCGGCCGAGCCGGACTCGGCGACAAAGTAGTGAGAACCCTCATCGATCACCTCGGTAAGAAGAACGTCGAAACCACCCGTGACCTCAGGACCGGTACCCATCGAGTCGCAGAAGCAGGTGGCGGCGGGGTCGGAGCAGTTGACCGCGATCACCAGGCACGATTGACGGCGGAGGGCGTAGCGCGGGTCGGGATTGTCGGCGTTGAACACCCGATCGAGGACTGACAGAGCAGCAATCTCGCAGGCCCTTACCCCCACTAACGCCAGCCGGGCTGTAGAGGGGTCCTCCTCGATCAGCTCGACTCGACCGTCGGACCGCCGGGCTCGCCACAGCGTTTCCCGGCGCGGGTAGACGTACGGTTTCCAGGTGTCGGGCCCCACCACGTACCCAAACAGGGCCGCGTCATCCCGCCTCGCCAAGCGGTAATCGCCCGGGCCTTGCCGGTCGGTCCACCCTTGGGGGAGTTCCTGCACCGTTGTGAACGGACGATAAGTGATGGCGCTCCCGACGAGCCTTGGGCCGATCAGCCTCCGCCCGTCAGCGGACAGGAGATCGAAAAGCCTCTGCAGCCCGTCGAGACTTAATGCGACGGCCATATCTGGAAAGTACCGCCCGTCCGGCCCATCCGATCAGGGACGTTCGACTCCTGTTATGGCGTGAACGGACTCTTAATGTCGAGCTAGTCGAATACCAGAGGTGAACACATGTCACGGGAGCAGATCCACTCGCCCCGAACGTCCGGTCTGGCCATTGCCGGCCTCACCGCCCTGATCAGCGGCGTGGCAGTCTTCGTCAACGGCTACGGCGTCCGCGTATGGCAGGCCGTCTCCACCCCCACGGTTTACACAACGGTGAAGAACTGGTTCGCCGCCCTCATCCTGCTTTCCTTGCTGGCTGCTACCAGCAAAAGAAGGGCTGCGAAAGCTGCCGGCGGCGGGAGCGTCGCCGGCAGGGCTTGGCGGCCCCTTCTCGCCATCGGATTGATCGGAGGCTCGGTACCTTTCGTTCTGTTCTTCGAAGGCCTGGCCCGGGCGCCCTCGAGCGACGCCGCCTTCATCCACAAGACCTTGTTCATATGGGTGGCTGTCCTGGCCGTACCCATCCTGGGCGAGAGAGTCAGCCGGCTCCAAATTCTCGCCCTGGCCGTCCTGTTGGGGGCTCAGTTCGCCCTCGCGGGCGGACTACCGGCCCTGACCTGGAACGACGGCGCGATGATGGTGATGGCCGCCACCCTGCTCTGGTCCATCGAAGTGATCATCGCCAAGAAGGTGCTTGGCCGATTGCCGGCTCTGACAGTGGGTGCCGCCCGCATGGGTCTGGGCACCCTGGCCTTATCGACCTGGGTGGTCTGGTCAGGTCGTCTCGGGGATCTGGCGGCGGTGTCCCCCGCCCATTGGCTGTGGGCTGCTTTGGCCGGAACCCTCCTAGCCGGCTACGTCGCTACGTGGATGATTGCCCTCCAAAGATGTCCGGCCGTCGACGTGTCGGCGGTGCTCGTGGCCGGGGCGGTTGTCACTGCGGTGCTCGACACGGGCCTGCGGGGCCTCGCCCTGCCGCCGCTACTGGGTTTGGTGATGCTCGGAGTCGGCGTGCTGTTCTTGGTAGGGGCCGCCGCCCGCCCCGCCTATCAGGCGTGAGCGGCCCCCAATTCGACCCGGGAGAGAAAGTGATTGGCGAGCGAGAGTTGCCTTCGAGTCTGACGTATGAGCGCCCTCCGCTGACGTTCGTCCAGTCTCTCGCAGACCCAATCCCAGTGGAGAGCGACCATATCGCCAGGCTGGAGCGTCTCCCCGGGGTGCGCCCGCACGATCTCTTGGGTCGGCGCGCCCAACGACAGAGCTCGCGCTTCGACCACGAGCGGTCGGGATTCGACGACGACACTATCGGCGCCTCCGACCAGCACCCGACCCCAACGGATCCGGCACCGATCGATGACAGCCAGTGCGGGGTCTTGGCGGCCGGCCCGCAACATTCCCAGCCAGGGATATACCGAGAGGACGTGAAACGAGTGATGAGGGACTGCCCCCGGCCTCACGACGTCGCTGAAGTCCAGCCAATCACCATTGAACCGGCTTCGAAAACGGTCCCGGAGGGAGTCGCCGAAGGCCGTCAGGGCAACCCGATCGAGCAGACGGTTGCCGATCCAGTAGGCCTCCACGACCGCGGCGGCGAGCGGATCGGCCAGCCGGTTTTCGAGGGCGATCAGCTCAAGATAGGGAAAGGCCCCCTCGAATGCTTCCGCCAGGGCTCGCAGGCCTGGGTCGACCCTGCCCTCCCGGAGGTAGTCGCCCAGGAGAGAGGACTCGGCTGGCCCGCAGAACCCGAGCTCGTTGGGGGGGTAGGCGAACCTGGCAAAACGAAGCGGGCCGGGTGTGTTCACCACCAAACGAACGTACCAAGACCCGAGCCCGGCACCACGGCCGAAGGTCACGAGAAAGGGCCGGAAACCCGTCTAATCATCGGAGTGGGGTCGTCGTACCGCGGCGATGACGGAGCCGGTCTGGCCGCCTTGGAGCGGCTCCCGCCCGAGATCGCTCGAGTGGCCTGTCGTGGTGAACCGGACGCGTTGGTCGACCTCTGGACGGGAAAAACCGACGTCGTCATCATCGACTCAATTCGCTCCGGGCGGCCGCCCGGACAGGTTGTGGTCGTCGATCTGTTGGCTGATGGAGCGGCGGTGATGTCGGCGGTATCCTCGCACTGGGGGGGGGTCCCTGAGGCAGTAGCCTTGGGTCGGGCCTTGGGCCGACTGCCCTCCCGATTACGCCTGGTGGGAGTGGAGGGACGCACCTTCGCAATGGGCGCCGAGATGAGTTCGGAAGTGACGGCGGCTCTCGACGCCGCCGCCCGCCTGGCGACGACGATTTAGGACGACATAGATATCGACAGAACGACAACCGATGGATACGAAACGGGTGCATAAGGAGTCTGGTGGAACCCGGGAGGGCGATCCTCGTCTGCTCCCCGTGCTGGCAATCGCCCGTCCGGCACCGGTTTGCGCGCCGACCACCAGCATCCGGGAGGCTGCCCAGATGATGGCGGCGGCAGGGAAGACGGCGATCCTGGTCCGTTCGGAGGACGGCAGGTCGGCATGGGGAATCGTCACCGATTTCGACCTCAGCACGAAGGTGGTAGCTGTCTCGCTGCCCGGCGATCGTCCCGTTAGCGACATCATGACCACCCCTATCCACACCATCGGACCCGATCGGCTCGTGGAAGACGCCGTCCTGGAGATGCTGGAGAAGAACGTTCACCATTTGCCGGTCACGGATGGAGTCACCACGTTCGGCATGGTCTCCCACCTAGACATTCTGGCTGCCGAAGCGCTTCACCCTTTCCGCGTGCAGCGAGAAATCGCCGGGGCGCGGACCGCAGAAGAACTGGCGGAAGCGGCCTCCGGCCTGCCGGCGGCGATCGCTGGCCTGTCCGGCCAAGGTACGGGTGCTCGAGGCAGCGCCCGGGTCATGGCGCTGCTGACCGACGCCATCAGCAAACGCGCGCTGGATCTGGCCATGGAGGAATTGGGGGTACCCCCTTCGGGTTGGGCATGGATGACACTCGGCAGTCACGCCCGTCGCGAGCAGGGCCTCCTAACCGACCAAGATCACGCTCTCGTGCTCGAAGACCAAACCGACGACCCCTACTTCGAGAAGCTGGCAACGGCGGTCGTGAGCACGCTCGAGAGATGTGGTCTGGCGCGGTGCCCATCGAAGATGATGGCTTCAGAGCCAGGCTTCCGCCGCACCACCGCCGATTGGAACCGAGGTCTCGAAGGTTGGATCGATGAGACCGACCGGTTCGCCGCCTTCGTTGCCGAGATCCTGCTCGACTGCCGCCAGATCGCCGGCAGCATCAATGGCGTGGCGGTCTTCCACCAAGCCATCGAGCGGGCAGCCGCCAACGACGTATTCATGACGCGCCTACTGCGCCTCGCTTTGAGCCAGCGCATTCCTTTGCGTGGAATTCGCCGACGAATCTCACTGCGGGGGGGGGTGGTCGACATCAAGGCGGGAGGAGTGCGTGCCGCCACGGAATTGGCCAGAGTCTTCGGCATCAAGGCCGGCTGCACGGCACCCGAGTCCTTCAGCCGGTTGGAGGCCGCTGCCAGCCACGGTGGGCTGGGCGCTGAGCACTCGTCATCCCTGGCCGAAAGTCTGGAGGCTTTGCTCGACATACGCCTTGCCCACCAGATTCGTCGGTGGCGCCGGGGCGAACCCATCGACGAGGCCGTTCGGGGGTCCGAGCTCGGCCCCGTCGATCAGGCCCGCCTCCGCGAGGCCCTTCGCCAGGTGCGTCTCACCCAAGAAGACATCGGACGCCAGCTCTCGCTGCGCATGCGCTGATCTTCGACATGCCCACCACGGGTAGTGACATGACCACAGAGCGTGGTAACTTGTCGGTGGGGCAACAGAAGGGGCAGGGAATCATGGAGCCGATACTGGGCTACGCCCGCCGCCATGGCGTGGGTGTCGAGGCGAACGTTCGGGTAGCAAGGGGCAATCTTCGAGTCAGCATCGGCAGCGGTCACTCATGGTCGTGGCCTCTCCACGAGGTGGACGTTCTCGACAAGGGCAACCACCTGGAGCTGTACCTGGGCGACCGCACCATCGAGTTCATCCCGGCCGAGCCAAACCGGTTCCGGCGGGAAGTGGTGACGGCGGTGGTGACGGCCCGCTGCCTGGCATCCCTACGACCGGCCGGATGGACCGATGACGAAGGGACCGGCGCACGGTGCGACGACGGTCACGACTGGCGGGAGGTGTACCTCCCCGATGACGTGCCTCGAAGGGTGTGCGCGGCGTGTGGACATCTCGTCATCGACCTGACCACCGACGCCCGGGCGCCCGCATAAGCCAGGGTGAGCTAGCGAAGGGCCGGGATCACCTGCTCGGCGAAGAGCCGGAGGCCCTCATCGGTGTGACCGAGATCGTGGAAATAGCAGATGCCATAGGCGAGGCCGGCCGCTTGCCACTTGCTCAGCATTTCGATGATCTGTTCTGGGGTCCCAACCAGACCATTTCGATATAACCGATCCATACGGTCGAGCTGCTTTTCCGGAACGATGGGTGCGTAGTGGTCGTGAATCCATTGCAGACGCTCAGCGACTTTCGCCTCGGTGGCTCCAATGACCACGTTGAAGTTGCTGGAAAGGGTGATCTCATCGGGGTTGCGAGAGATTTCCCGGCAGTGCTCAGCCAGAATCTGCCTCTTGTGAACGAACTCGTCGAGGGTGTCGCCGAAGTTGGCATAGTCGCCGTACCTGGCGACGACCCGCAAGGTCAGGTGCTCGCCCCCCCCCGCAACCCAGAGCGGCACATGGGGGCGCTGGACCGGCTTGGGCTGGCAGATTGCTCCTGCTAGTTGGTAGTACTTTCCCACATAGTGGACCTCGTCCTCCGTCCACATTCGGCGCATGATCTCGACGCCCTCTTCGAGCTGGCCGATGCGAGTCGACGGCCTCGGGAACTCGTATCCGTAGCCGAGGTACTCCTCCTCGTACCAACCCGCCCCGATGCCCATCTCGAGACGACCACCGGAGATGACATCGATGGTGGCCGCCACTTTGGCCAGATAGGCCGGGGGACGGTAGGAGTTGGACGTGCACATCTGCCCGAGCCGCACGGTTGAGGTTTTCGCCGCCAAAGCGCCCATCAGGGTCCAGGCCTCGTAGGTCGGCTCCTGGGTGGGGACCGGCACGGTGTGGAAATGGTCGTACACCCACAGCGACTCGAAACCCGACCGTTCGATCGTGTCGGCGACTGCCGTGATGACGGGCCAGTGCTCATTGCGGGGTCGGCCGGCCAGGTCCAAGCGCCAGCCTTGGGGTACGAAGGCTCCGAATCTCATGGGGCGACGGTAGCGGTCAGCACCACTCCATTCCACGTGCTTGGTCCCGTCGGTACTCTGGCCGGATGGAAGGACTCGACGATCTGATCGAACGCTTCGACCACGTCGCCTACGGGGTACGAGACATAAGAGCATGCCTGCCCCTGATGGAGTTGCTCGGAGGTCGCTTTCATCAGGGCGCCGATCACAGTCGCAACGGCTTCCGCTGGGTTCAGTTCAGGTTGCCCGGGGGCGGACTGATCGAACTGCTCCAACCCATCGACCCGGGTTCCTTCCTGAACGGGTTCTTGGACCGGCGCGGGGAGGGCATCCACCACCTCACCTTCAAGGTGGTCGACGTGGTGCGAGCCGCCGAGCGAGCCTCCAGCCTCGGCTATTCGACGACCGGACTCCACCTCCACCCGGATTGGTCGGAGGTTTTCCTCCGCCCTCAGACGGCTCACGGGGCCGTCATCCAGTTGGCGGCGTGGAGCGACGACAATCCCACGTTCGGCGAGACGCTCGAACAGGTGTTGTCCGGCGCCTGCCGCGACGAGACATGACCCCTCTCTTCGCCATTCCCCTCAAGACCTTCGGGGAGGGGAAGGGTCGCCTCGCCGGCCACCTCACCCTCTCCCAACGTCGTGAATTGGCTCTGGCCCTGGCCGCCCGCACCGTCGAGACGGCCGAGTCGGCGGGTCTGGAGGTGCTGGTGGTGGCCGCCGACCAAGAGGTCGCATCCTGGGCGCAAGGCCGCCGGCTCCCCCACCTCATGGAGGCGAACGATGGTCTCAATGGGGCGGCCCATGGGGCGGTCGCGGCCGCCGCGGCGCTGGGAAAGCCTTGGATCATCGGTCACGCCGATCTCCCCCTGCTCACAGTCGATGAAGTCACCGACGCCGCCGAGGCGGCCGCCGCCGGAATGTTCCTGGCTCCCTCCTATGACGGGGGGACCTCGGCGATCGGTGGGCCGACGGACGGGTTCCCGTTTTCCTATGGCCCTGGCAGCTTCCGACGCCACCTGGCGGCGAGCCGTGGCCGGGTGTTGTGGCGGCTCGGATTCGCCCTGGACCTCGACGAACCGATCGACCTCGAGGTGGCCATCCGGCACAGGCGGGGAGCCTGGCTCTCTAATGTGCTCCGGCCTTGACCAACCTCTATGCCGAGGCTGGGGCGGGTGAACCACTGCCGCCTCTGCCGATTCCCGAACGCGCCCTGACCATCGGCGCCCATCCCGACGACGCCGAGTTCGGGGCGGGCGGGACCATCGCCAAATGGGCTGAGGCCGGTTGCGAAGTGTCGATGTTGATCCTCACCGACGGGTCCAAGGGCAGCTGGGACTTGGGCGAGGTACCGGCCGAGCTGGCGGACCGGCGAGCCGCCGAGCAAGATCGCGCCGCTGCGGTTCTGGCGGCCGCCCAAGTCGTCATGCTCGACTACGTCGACGGCGAGCTCGTCTACGACCTCAATCTGCGTGCCGATGTTTGCCGATGGATTCGTCGGCTTCGTCCCACCGTGGTGCTCTCCCACGACCCGTGGCGGCGCTACATGCTCCACCCCGATCATCGGGCCGCCGGGTGGGCAACCGTCGACGGCGTGGTGGCGGCGCGCGATCATCTCTTCTTCCCCGAGCAGATTTCGGACGGACTTGGTAAGCATCGGCCGGAGGCGATCTTGCTCTGGGCGCCCGACGCACCCAACCACTGGGAAGACGTCTCGGCGAGCTTCGAGACCAAGATCGAGGCCCTGTTGTGTCATTCCAGCCAGGCGAGAACCACGATGGGGGATGCCATTCAGTCGGCGGAGGCGCGGGAAGGCTTTGTGGCCCGAATCCGCGACTGGTCGGCTCAACAGGGCACGCCGGCGGGAATGGAGATCGCCGAGGCCTTCCGGCTGATACGGCCGTAGCCTTCTACCTGATCACCCCACCGGTGCCGGGGTCGAAGAAGTGCAGCTTGGAGGTGTCGATCACCAGCTTGGCATTCTCTCCCGTCTTGGGGGCGTGGTCGGGATTGACCCGGGCTGTGAACTTGGTCGTGTTGCCGAGGCTCAATGGGTCGGTGCCTTGATCGTCCAACAGCTCCTTGATGTCCGGCGTCACGACCGGACGCTCCGGCAGGACGAAATGGACGAACGCCTCCGAACCCAACTGCTCCACCAGATCCACCTTGGCGTCGATCGTCCGGTCGGCGGCCGGTGGCACCGCCGAAGCGACCTCGAATGCCTCCGGTCGTATTCCCACCACCAGCTCCTTACCCTTGAAGGAGCCGAGAGCGGGGCGGGCCTTCACCAAGGAGGGGTCGATGGTTAGAACGTTGGCGGCAAAGCCGACTCGGACTTGGTCACCATCACCGTCGATCCGTCCATACACGAAGTTCATGCTCGGAGAACCGATGAAGCCGGCCACGAAGAGGTTGTCGGGACCGTCGTAGAGAGCACGCGGGGTGTTGCATTGCTGCAGCCTTCCCTTGCGGATCACCGCCACCCGATCCCCCATCGTCATCGCCTCAACCTGGTCGTGGGTCACGTACAAGGTCGTAGTCCCCAATCGCTCCTGCAGCTGCCCGATCTCTGAACGCATCTGCACCCGCAGCTTGGCGTCGAGGTTCGAGAGCGGTTCGTCCATCAAGAAGGCCGAAGGCTCCCGCACGATCGCCCGACCCATGGCCACCCGCTGGCGCTGCCCGCCCGAAAGCGCTTTCGGTTTCCGGTTCAGGTACTCGGTGATCTCGAGAATCCGGGCAGCTTTATCCACCCGCCGCCGGATCTCCTCCTTCGACATCTTGCGCAGTTTCAAGCCGAATGCCATGTTGTCGAAGACCGTCATGTGCGGATACAGGGCGTAGTTCTGGAACACCATGGCGATGTCCCGATCCTTCGGCGAGACGTCGTTCACCATCCGCTCCCCGATCCGCAGCTCCCCTTCCGTGATCTCCTCGAGACCGGCCACCATGCGTAGCAGGGTCGACTTGCCGCAACCGGAGGGACCCACCAGGACCAGGAACTCCCCGTCTTCGACCGACAGGCTGACGTCCTCGATCGCCCGGGTTCCCCCCGGATAGACCTTCCCGACATGGCCAAAAGTTATGGAAGACATCGCACCACCCTGTGAAGCGCCGACCGCGCCGAGAACTTACCATGAAGACCTAGGCTGAGCCCCGAAATCGGAGGTAAGGCGTTGGATCGGGTGGCACTAATCACGGGTGGAACGGGCGGGTTGGGAACCGCGCTGGTCAGACGTTTGGCACCTAACTGGCGCCTAGCCATTACCTACCTCCTGCCGAACGAGGCCGAACGGTTCGAGAACGAATTCGAGGTCGACGACGACCGCATCACACTACGAAGGGTCGACTCGACCGATCCAAACGCGATCAAGGCCTTCGTCAACGAGGTCGCCGACACCTGGGGGGCGGTGCACGGTTTGGCGGCGCTAGTGGGCGGGTGGCTCGGCGGTCGGGACGTCGAGGACACCGACGACGTCCGGTTCGAGCGGATGCTCGACCTCAACCTTCGTTCTACGTTCAATGCGGTCCGGGCCGTGCTCCCCAACCTGAGGAAGGCCCAGTGGGGCCGGATCGTGTTGGTGGGAAGTCGTTCGGTGATCGACACCCCGCCGGGACAGGCCGCCTTCAATATTGCCAAGGCCGGAGTGGTGGCGCTGGGGAAAACGGTCGCCCAGGAGCTGGAAGGCACGGAGGTGACCGCCAACGTGCTGATGCCATCGGTGATCGACACCCCGACGACCAGGGCGAGCCTCCCCTACGCCGATTATGTCAACTGGCCCACTCCCGATCAGATCGCCGCCGTTGCCGAGTTCCTGATGAGCGAGGGCGCCGGCGTCATGAACGGCGCCACGGTCCCGGTCTACGGTCGTTCCTAGAAAAAACACACTTGGCAGCCCCGAGCGGATTCGAACCGCCGCTACCGGCTTGAGAGGCCGGCGTCCTGGGCCACTAGACGACGGGGCCAGGGTCACCCTCGGGTGGATGCCGTCGGGCGCTCGGGGGAGAGGACTCGAACCCCTAACAACAGGGCCAGAACCTGTCGTGTTGCCTATTACACCACCCCCGAAGGAGGACGCGCCGACAGAAGTCGACGCGGCAATCGGCATGATACTCCGCCCGGGCCATTTCGGTCATCCCGGACCTGGAATTCGCCCTTCCCAAGGGGGGGGAACGGGCCGTATCCTGAATCCATGGTCTTCCCGCTGATAGCCGGATATGTTCTCGGTTCCCGCCAGCTGAGCCGGACGGTCGGACTGGCCGCCTCGGCCAATGAGTTCTATGGACAACCAGCCACCAAGGTGATCGACCTCGATGAGCGGTTGGACCGGCTC
>CAYUKI010000019.1:0-14673 GCA_964445235.1 uncultured Acidimicrobiia bacterium
CGCAGATGGGCGGCGACGTCCACGGTTTCGGAACGGAGCGTGAACTCGTTCGTTCCGAGCCTCGCCGCCAGCATGAGATCCTCGATGAGCCGGCGCAGGCGCCCGGTCTCGACCGACACAACCCCGGCGATCCGTCTGATCTCGGCGGGGGGGGGACCCTCTTCGAGCGCCTCGGCGTAACCGGCCAAGGTGGTGAGCGGTGTCCGGAGGTCGTGTCCCACCGCCAGCAGGAACTCCCGCTCTCGCCGGGCCGCCGTCGAGAGCTGGTCGGCCATGCTGTTGAACGCCTCTCCCACCCTGGTCACCTCGTCGTTGCCGCTGGGTGGGACCCGCGTGTCGAGTCGGCCGTCCGAGAAGGCTTCCGCGGCATGGGCCACGACCTCGAGGCGTCGAGCCATGCCCCGCGCCAGCAAACGAGCAGCCACTGCCGCCAGCATTGCGGCTCCGGCCAGTAGCACGATCACGATTCGTACCTGGGAGCGATAATCGATCACCACCCCGGTGCGGGTGAGGACCACAGCCAGGAGTGGCCCATCATCTCCCAGCCGCACGGCTGGTTGGGCGACCAGCAGAGTGGTGACCCTCCCGATCCGCACCGCTCGCCGGATCTGCTCACCGGCCAGGAGCGCCTGGGGGTCGAGGTCGGCTGACCGCACCGCCGAAGCCAGCGCCTCCACCCTTCCGTCCGGAGTCACCAAGGCCACCGCCAGGTCGGCTCCACCGGCGGCTCGTTGGAGGCGAACTAGGTCCTGCCTGACCTCGGGTTCCCTCAACAGCTGGCGGACATTCTCGATCCCGGTCCCTTCGACCTGCTGGGCGATCAGGGCCCCCGTCTCCTCGGCAGCGCGGCCCATCTCGGCGAACGTGGCGTCCACCGCCAACCGTCGTTGTACCAGGGCCATCCCCAGCCCGAACACCAGCACCGCCGCTGCGGCGACCCCGAAGATGGCCCAGAAGAAGCGGCGTCTCATCGGTCGTCGAGCCGGTAGCCGACCCCCCACACCGTCTCGATGGGAAGACCCTCCAGCTTCTTCCGCAGCTGCCGGATGTGTACGTCGACGGTGCGGGTCTCTCCCTCGTACTCATAACCCCACACCGCCGAGAGTATCTGCGAACGGGAGAGCGCCAACCCCCTGTTTTGGGCCAGGTACCAGAGGAGGTCGAATTCCTTGGCAGTGGGCTCCACCCACTCCCCGGCCGGTGTCTTAACCCGTCGGCGGCCGGCGTCGACCTCAAACCCGGCGGTCTCGATCGTCCGGGTAGCCGGCAGCGGTTCCTCACCACGGCGTAGAACGGCCTTCACTCGGGCGAGCAGCTCCCGCGGGGAGAACGGCTTGGTCACGTAATCGTCGGCGCCCATCTCCAGGCCGACCACTTTGTCGACCTCGCCGTCCCGAGCCGTCAGCATGATCACCGGGACACTCGAGAAGGTTCGCAGCTCTCGACAGACGTCGATACCGTCGCGGCCCGGCAGATTCAGGTCGAGCAGCACGATGTCGACCGGACGTTGGCGTAGCCGCATCAACGCCTCCTCGCCGGACACGGCGTGGAGGAAGCGGTATCCGTCGCGCTCGAAGAACCCAGAAAGCATTTCGGCAATCGGGTCCTCGTCTTCTACGAGCAAGACGATCTTTTGTATGGCTGCCATGTCCCGAGCATGCATCGGTACTTATTACCGGCTACTTGTTAGAGATCGGTAAGAGCTCAGGCGAGGATTAAGCCTTCCCACGCCCGCAAACGGCCCAACATCGGCTCCCCTGGCACCGACGACGCCAGCACCTGCCCAGTCCAGGCCAGTTCGACCGGCTCTCCACTCAGGTTGAGAAGCACCGTCAGAGGACGGGACCCGGGAGCGTGACGGGTGTAGCCAAGGCAGGAGGGCGGCAGGCCCTCAGTGAGGGCGATATCTCCGGCTCGCAGCGATGGCTCGGCGCGTCGAACCGAGAGCAGTCGTCGGTAGAGGACCAGGTGGGAGCCCGGGTCGGCCAATTCCGATTCGACGTTGATGATCGAAGCTGGCTGCACCGGCAGCCAGGTCTCGCCAGCGGTGGAGAAGCCGGCGTTGGGCCCGGCGTTCCACTGCATCGGGGTCCGGCAGCCGTCCCGAGAGAACCCAGGCATGCGGTGTCCCCACGGGTCTTTGACCATGTGCTGGGGGATCACCGCCTCCGGCATTCCCAACTCGTCGCCGTAATAGATGGTGGGCGTGCCGCGTAGCGTGAGCAGTAGGAAGGCGGCGGCTCGAGACTGGTCTCGACCAAGACGTGTGGCAAGCCGCGGCTCGTCATGATTGCCCATCACCCAGTTGGGCCATGCCCCCTTCGGGAGGACCGCCTCCAGGTCGGCGATGGCATCATGGACGGCGGAGGCCTCGAGGCCGGTGAGGAGAAGTGCGAAATTGAAGGGCATATGCAGCTCGTCGTTGTCACCGAAATAGCTGGCCCACTTCACCCAGTCGAACTCGTGGATCTCCCCGACCGAGTAGCGGGGCGAGGATGGTTCGAACTCATCGATGACCGAACGGATCTTTCGGAACACCTGGTGGATGTCGGGATGGCCCTTGTCGTAGAGGTGCTCCTGCGTGTCATACTCGGAGGGCGGTTTGTGAGGCAGGCCGCGGCGGCTCTGGGCGGGTGGTTGGTCACGCAGCTCGGGGTCCTTCATGATGAAATGGGCGACGTCGATGCGGAACCCGTCGACCCCCCGCTCCAGCCAGAACCGCACCGCCGCCAACATGGCGGATTCGACCTCCGGATTCCGCCAGTTGAGGTCGGGTTGTTCGGGCAAGAAGGAGTGCAGGTAGTACTCCCCGGTGGTGTGGTCCAAAGTCCAAGCCGGGCCGCCGAAGACCGACAACCAGTTGTTGGGGCGTGAACCGCCCGGTTGGGGGGGGCGCCAGGTGAACCAGTTTCGCTTGGGGTTGTCCAGGGACGATCTCGACTCGACGAACCACGGGTGCTGGTCGGAGCAGTGGTTGGGCACGAAGTCGATGATCACGGCCAAGTTCCGAAGATGAGCAGCCGCCACCAACCGGTCGAAGGCGGAGAGATCGCCGTACATGGGATCAACGTCGCAATAATCGGCGACGTCGTAGCCGAAGTCGGCTTGGGGAGACGGATAGAACGGGGAGATCCAGAACGCGTCCACGCCGAGGGTTTCGGAGAGGTAGTCGAGCCGGCTGGTAATGCCGTCCAGGTCCCCCACCCCGTCACCGTTGGAGTCGGCAAAGCTGCGCGGATAGACCTGATAGATGACCCCGGTCCGCCACCACTTCACTTCGGCAGGCTCGGGCGGCGTACTCAAGGTTGCTTGGTCATCGGAAGGGCTAGCACCGTAGCCGCTCGGCGGTCGTCGCCGGCAGCGATCTCGACCTGGGTTCCCGGCTCGACCGATCGATGGAGCACGCCGAGCCCAACGAATGACTCCCATCGCTCGGATCGGGAGGCCGAGGTCACCAGCCCCACCTCCTTCCCGCCCACCACCACCGCGGCGCCGGTGTTCGGCGGAGTGGCCTCGGAGAAGACCAACCCTCGGAGCAACCGGTTGACGTGTCCCCGGGTGTCGATGCGGGCTACCAGTTCCTGACCCAGGTAGCAACCCTTCTCGAACGACACCGCCTCCACCACCAGTCCCGACTCTTGGGGGATGGTGTTCTCGTCGACGTCTACGCCCATGATCGGCTCGCCGGCTTCGATGCGAACGGCGTCCCACCAACCGTCGGGAGCGGCGGGAGCCACTGGCGGCGTGCCGAGGAGAAAGCGTCGCCGCCACCCGGGCAAGGGAGCGTCGAACTCCGCAGGCCGAGCGCCCCCCCCCTCACTAGCTCTGCTCTCAATACCCCCCCCCTTATCAATGAGCATGTAGACGGCGCGGGTGTCGATCTCTACGGTGGCCTTCACCCTGAACCGATAGTGAAGCAGTGACTGGACCAAGTTCTGGCCCAACCCGGCATCGGCGATCAGAGCGAAACGATCAGACGACTCCCGGGCCACCCACAGCAGGGCGACCAGCTTGCCCTGGGGAGACAGGAGAAAGGAGCGAGCGGCGGCACCCGATGCCAGGGCGGCGACATCTTGGCTGAGCAGCCCCTGGAGGAATCTCTCGGCGTCGGGTCCCTCGACCAGCACGGACTCGTGCCGGTCGATCACCACGGCTGGCGGTTCAAACATGGTCGGCCCGAGCGATCGCCACTAGGGCAGCAGCCGCCTTGTTCATCGTCTCATGCCACTCCGCGGTGGGTTCTGAGTCGGCAACCAACCCGGCCCCGGCCTGCACCCAGGCCTTGCCGTTCACTGCCACAACAGTGCGAAGGCAGATCGCCGTGTCCACGTTTCCAGAAAAATCGAGATAGCCAACGGCTCCGCCGTATGGTCCCCGAGCAACCGGCTCCAGCTCGTCGATGATCTCCATTGCCCTCACCTTGGGTGCGCCGGAGACCGTGCCGTGGGGGAAGGTGGCTCGGAGGACCTCTACCGGTCCCACTCCGGGCGCCAGCTCCCCGGAGACACCGGAGACGATGTGCATCACGTGTGAGTAACGCTCGATCACCATCAGTTCATCCACCCGCACCGAGCCGAAACGGCACACCCGTCCAAGGTCGTTACGAGCCAGGTCGACCAGCATGATGTGCTCGGCTCGCTCTTTGGGGTCGGCTAGCAACTCCTCGGCGAGGGCGCGGTCCGTTTCTTCGTCCGCCCCCCGCGGCCGGGTCCCGGCGACGGGCCGGGAGTAGACGACCCCGGCGCGAACCCTGGTCATGAGTTCTGGTGATGAACCGATCACCGTGACCTCCGGGTGACGAACGTAGAACAAGAACGGCGAAGGGCTAATCACCCGTAATGCCCGGTAGATGGAAAAGGGCTCACCGGTGAACTCGGTCTCCAAACGCTGACTGAGCACGATCTGATAGGCATCGCCGGCCCGGATGTGACGTTTAGCGACGGCGACCGCCGCTTCGAACTCGGCCTGTTCCAGCGTTGATCGCGTCTTCGGGGGGATGAAGGCCCCTCCCCGCGAGTATGCCTCCACGACCCGGTGGGCCCGCTCGGCCCCCAACTTTTCGACATAGGTTGCCAGATGGTCGACGGCTTCGTCGTACTGGGCTCCCGGATCTTCCCCGATGTACACGTTGCGAACCAGTGTCATGGTCTGTTCAAACCGATCGAATGCCGCCAGGGCCCCAACGAAAAGCCACAGCATCTCGGGCAGTCGCCGGTCGTCGGGCGGCCGTTTTGGCAACCGCTCGATGTACCGGACCGTGTCGTATCCGAGGTAACCCACCGCACCGGTGTGAAGCGGCGGCAGGTCGGCGAGGGGTGGGCTCGTATAGCGACCGACCAAGGATTCGAGGACTGTCAGCGGATCGCCGGGCGGCACCTCGACGGGGCCGGCGATCGAGCTCACCCCGTCGCGGGCTGTGAGGGTGAAGGATGGATCCCAACCCAGGAACGACCAGCGCGCCCATCGCTCCCCCCCTTCCACCGACTCGAGCAGAAAACCGGTTCCGTCCCCGACCAGCTTCTCGTATACGGTCACCGGGGTTTCACGGTCGGCAAGCACCCGCACCGTGACCGGCACCACTGAATAGCGCCCGGCCAGGTCGATGAATTCGGAGCGGCCTGGGCGTACCTGCATGAGCCCAGAGCGTAGGGGTGAGACTTTGGCCACCCGGTAGCTCAGAACTCCAGGTCTGAGAGGAAGGGAGTGTTGTAGAAGAAGTCGGCGACCAAACTCCTCACCGTGTTGAAGCCGCCTGTGATCATCAACACTCCGAAAGCGGCCAACAACAGTCCTGAACCGACGTTGATGGGTCGGAGGAACCGACGAAGGAAAGAAAGCGTTCGGAACGCTCTCGCCATGCCGACGCCCGCCAGCACGAAAGGGATCCCGAGGCCGAGCCCGTAGGTGGTGAGCAGCACCACCCCCTGACCGACGTTTTCCTGGGCGGAGGCCAGCGCCAGGATGGCCCCCAGCACCGGACCCAGACAGGGCGTCCAGGCAAACCCGAACGCCACTCCCATGACAGGCGGCGCCCACACCCCGAGGCGTTGCGGACGAACGTCCAAGCGTCGGTCTCGGGAAAGAAACGAGAGCAAGCCGGGCCGGAGGGCGATCAACACCATCACGATCCCGAACGCCAGCACGATCCAACCCGCCACCGTCGCCGTCAGGTTCTGGTTGCGGGCCAGGAACTGGCCGATTCCAGAGGCAAGCGCCCCCGCGGCCACAAACACCGCCATGAAGCCGAGCACGAACAGAGCGGTCACGTTCAGCATGCGGCGAGATGATGCTCGACCGGCCGCCAGGTCGGCGACCGAGTAGCCGGACATAAGGCTCAGGTAGCCGGGCATGAGGGGCAACACGCAGGGAGAGATGAAGGAGACAATCCCGGCGCCGAATGCCACCAGCAGATTGAGATCACTCACGGCGTTTTCCAATCCTTCTCGATCGGGCGCCCACCCTTACGACTTCCATTCTCGCAGGGCCGGGCGGATTGCCGGTATGCGGGGTGCCGGGGATGCTTCGGTGTATCGTCGCCCGCCGCATGTGGAGGCGTCTGCTGCCGGTTGAACGGTTCACCCCCGACGACCGGAGAGCCACGTTCGTACTGTGGTTGGTGGGACTCTTCCAGGGTTTTGCCCAAGCTCATGCCTCTTCGACCCTCCCTTTTACCCGCGTCGCGCTCGGCCTCACCCAAGGAGAGATGAGCGAAGTGCTCGCCATCACCAGACTGGCCACGATCGGGGCCCTGTTGTTCTCGGCCGCCGGCGACCGGCGTGGACGGAAAACGCCGCTGCTGGCCGCCTACACGCTGCTCATGGCTTCGACCGTGGCCACGGCTACGGTCTCCTCACCTTGGCAGTTCACCGCTGCCCAGTCCCTGGTGAGGGTGGGCACCGCCGGGGTCAGCTCTCTGGTCGTGGTGCTGCTCGCCGAACAGCTCACGCCGTCGATCCGCGCCTATGGCATCGCCCTCTACGGCGCCTCAGGAAGCTTGGGCGCCGGACTCGCCCTGCTGGCCCTCCCCCTCGCCGACAACGGTCCCTCCGGTTGGCGGTACCCGTTCCTGCTGGGTGCGGTGGGATTGGTGGCGCTGCCTTTCCTCCGCAAAGCGGTACGAGAGAGCCGGCTCTTCGAACCTGACCCCCGGCCCCTCCGAATCGGTGAGTTGGTGGCTGGGGAGCACTCTCGCTCGTTTTGGCTTCTCGGCGGAACGGGGTTTCTGGCGGCCGCCTACTCGGCAGTCGGTATCGCCTTCTCCACGGAAAGGCTGGTGAACGAACTGGGCCTGTCGACGTCCCTGGCAGTGGCGATCAGCTTGATCGGCGGCACGGTGGGGGGAGTCGGCTTCTTCCTGGGGGGGCGGCTCGCCGACCAGTGGGGGCGGCGACCCACCACCATCCTGGCTCTGCTCGCCGGGCTGATCGGAGGCATGGGCCTCTACTGGCTGAACGAACCGGCGTTGTTGGTCCCGGCGGGGGTGGTTTCGGCCTTTGGCTCTTTCGCCTTCGTACCTGCGGCCGGCGCCCACCGGAGTGAGCTGTTCCCGACCCGCCTACGAGCTACTGCCGTCGTGGCGATCAACAACCTGGCCATGCTCGGCTCGGCCGCCGGCCTGTTCTTCGGACGGCTGACCATCGACGCCATCGGCTTGTCGCAGACCATGACGATCCTCGGGTTCGGGTCGTTGGTCGGGGCGCTCCTGGTCCTCCGGCTGCCGGAGACCAAGGGCATCCATCTCGAACGGCCAACCCCGACCGGCTGAATCACACCCTCTTGCCCGGCCAGGGACAGATGGGGGCCATCTCGCATTCGGGGCAGCGCGGGCGCCGCGCCTGACAGACATCCCGCCCGAACTGGATGAGTCGCATCGACAGCTTCGACCACTCGTCTCGTGGAAAAGCCGCCTTGATGTCTATCTCGATCTTGGCCGGATCGATGTTCGTGGTCAGACCCAGCCGGCCACTCACCCTCCGCACGTGGGTGTCGACGGCGACCGCCGCCGAATCGAAGGCCTCGGCCAGGACCACGCTGGCTGTCTTCCGCCCCACCCCGCGCAGAGTCACGAGCTCCTCCAGGGTGCGGGGCACTTCACCGCCGAATCGTTGGACCAATTCGACGGCTACCGCTTGGATGGCCTTGGTCTTCTGGCGGTAGAAGCCGGTCGAGAAGACGACCTTTTCCACCTCCTCGGGGTCGGCAGCGGCCAGGTCGGCCGGCTGGGGGTAGCGCCCGAACAGCACGGTGGCAACCCGATTGACGTTGTCGTCGGTCGTTTGGGCGGAGAGAACCGTCGAGACCAGCAGTTGCCAGGGGTTCCGATACTCGAGGGCGGTACCGATCTTTGGATACCGCCGCTTCAACCGGTTGAGCACCGAACGGGCGTGCCCGCGTTCGGCGGCGGTGGGTCGGGATCCGTCGGCACGCAGCATCGGCGCCGGATCGTACCGCCGGTACGATGCCGGGCCCGTGGACCTTCGAACCGCCATCCTCACCTTTGGCCGAGCCGAGGGAACCATCTTGAAGGTCGAACGGTTCTTGAATCACCGCATCGAACCCAAGATCATGCAGAACGTCGGCCGCCAGCTGGCCGCTCCATCGCAACCCGGCGGGGAGATCGAGCTTGCGTGATGACCCCGAGTGGATCGGCGCCGTCCGCCGATATTTCGGCGAGCTCTGTTTCGCCTGCGGGCAGGAGAACCCCATAGGCCTTCACCTTCGCGATCTCGAGGTGGACCGAGGCGGAGTCAGTGGAGCATTCACACCCCGGCCGCACTACCGAGGATCGAGCGACACGCTTCATGGCGGTATCGCCGCCACCGCCATCGACGAGATATGCGTCTGGGCGGGGATCATGTCCGAAGGCGTTTTGACGGTTACTGGCACCCTCGATCTTCGGTACAGGGCCCCTCTGCGAGTCGACGACCGGATCACTGCCACGGGTCGGGTCGAGTCACGGAGCGGGCGGCGTCTGGCCATCACCGGAATCCTCCAGACCGGCGGACGCATCGCCGCTGAGGGCCGCGGCATCTTTTTGGTCACCGCCAATATCGACGATCTGCTGACCGGGACCACGAACCTGCCAGCCCACCGGTGATACGAACACGGACCGCCGCCTTCTGGGCGTTATGTGCCGCTTCGATCCTCTATGGATCGACCTTCGTGGTCGTCAAGCAGGCCATCACGATCCTCCCACCCCTCTCCTTCGTGGGTTGGCGGTTCCTCGTTGGTGCGGCAGCACTGCTCTTGATCCGTCTACCCCGGGGAGCGGCCATCTGGCGGGATGGGTTGGCAGCGGGCATCTTTCTCTTCTCCGGGTACGCCCTCCAAACCCAGGGCTTGATAACCACCTCGGCGTCCAACTCGGCGCTGATCACTGGGCTGTACGTGGTCCTGACACCCTTCTTCGCAGCCCTCCTGGCGCGGACGGCGCTCCGTCCGTGGATGGCCGCCGGGGGGGGGCTGGCCTTTCTCGGCTTGGTGCTCTTGACACGCAGCCCGGTTTCCACCGCCGGCGCGGAATCTGTGATGACATTCAGGATGGGCGACCTGCTTACCGTGGGAGCGGCCGCCTCGTTTGCGGTCCACATCGCTTTGCTCGGACGTCTGGCCCGCCGCCACCCAGTCGTGGCGTTCACCGGCATCCAGCTGGCCGTCACCGGGGTCCTGGGGCTGGCCACTTCTGCGGCCCTGGAGGGCGCCCGTTTGCCGCCCGCCGCCGCCCTCGCAGCCGTCATCGGAACCGGATTAGGTGTGTCGGCAGGGGCTTACTTTCTCCAAATCTGGGCGCAGACGACTATGGGTCCTTCCCGCACGGCCGTCATCCTGGCCCTCGAACCGGTCTTCGGAGCCCTGACCGCCGCCGTCGTTTTGAACGAACGACTCTCGGTCCGGGGGGGGGTGGGAGCACTATTTATCCTGGTGGCGATATTCGTGGTGCTGGGCAAGGAGGATGCGGTGGAGACCGAAGCCGAGTCGATCAGCGCCGCCCACTGAGCCGGGCCTGCTGCTGGTAGCCCTCCAACCTCTCCATCCTCCGCATGGTGCGCATCGCCACCCGAATGCTCGCCACCAGGGCAAACAGGGCCAGCATCAACGCAAACGACAGCTCGGGGGCAGCCGTGAAGGGGTTGCGGCACTGGCTCAAACGTCCCGGGCACAGGCCATATCCGGTGCCGCCGGCCGCCAGATCGAGAAGGATCAATAGCGGGAGCGAACCGACGACGACCGCCAGCAACAGCAGCACGCCGACCAGTACCCGGAGACCTGTCAGGCTCACACCACCAGGGTACCGGGCCTCCCGATGGGGCCGATACAATCGCCTTGGTGGAGTATTTCGTCGAGGAATTCGACCCCGCCGAGAGGGCGATCCTGAACCGGTACTTCACCAATATCGACGGACCCGTTTACGCGCTGATCAACCTCCCCGAAGTGGTGAAGGGTGCCCTGTTCGCCCGTTACAGCCGCTCCGCCAAATCGGTTCGCCGCCTCTTCCTCGATGAGTTCGTGGAAGCCGGGGCGGCTACGTTCCCCGTCGACGAAGTCGGAGACCCCCACCTCCGCATGCAACGGGCTGAACAGCTCTACGACCGCGTTTTCTTCGAGTACGGCGACGATTCGGTCGCCCAGCTGGGAGGCGTTCACCTGGCCTGCGAGCAGGCCTCGAACGTACTCACCAAGGTGCTGGAGCGAGGTCGCCTGGCTGCCTACCTCGAGCAATCCACCCGCTACATCGCCTACGACGCCCGCCTCGGGGCGCGTTACCGCTACCACGTGCCAACCGAGCTGGCCAATTCGCCGTACGCCGACACCTACGTCCGTTCCCTCAACGATTTGTTCGAGACCTATACCGCCATGGTCAAGACCCTGGTCGACCACTACCAGAGCCGCTACCCCCAAAAACCCGAGGACTCGCAGTTCGTCTACTCCACCTCCATCAAGGCGAAGGCCTACGACACTGCCCGTGGCCTCTTGCCCGCCGCCACCCTCTCCAATGTCGGCATCTATGGAAGCGGCCAGGCCTATGAAATGGCGCTACTTCGCATGCGCGCCCATCCGCTTCAAGAGGTGCGCAGCTATGCCGACCTGATGTTGGTCGAGCTTCGCAAGGTGATCCCGTCGTTCCTCAGGCGAGTTGACCTGCCCGATCGGGGGGGGGCCTGGAGCGACTACCTGGCCTCTACCGCCGGCCGTCTTGGGGAAATCGCCGCCGCGATCGCCGAGCCCCCCCAACCGGCGGAGTTGGTGACGCTCATCGACTTCGACCCGGAAGCCGAGCTGAAGCTGACCGCCGCGGCGCTATACGCGTCGAGCGAGCTATCCGACCGCCAGCTCGAAGAGATCGCCCGCCGCATGTCGCCCCAGGAACGCGCCCAGGTCGTGTCCGCCTTGGTGGGTGAACGCCGCAACCGCCGCCACAAACCGGGGCGGGCCATGGAGAGGAGCTACTACCGATTCGACGTGCTCTGTGATTTCGGGGCGTTCCGTGATCTGCAGCGACACCGCATGATGACCATCGAATGGCAGCGGCTGACGACCCGGCATGGCTACGACCGCCCTCCCGAACTGGCAGAGGCCGGTCTGGACGACGAGTGGGACCGAGCGATGGGTCGGCAGGCGGAGCTCTACGAGGTGCTGCGGGCCGAAATGGGCGCCGACGTTGCCCAATACGTGGTGCCATTCGCATCCCTGATCCGGTTCGTGGTGGAGATGAACGCCCGGCAGGCCTTCCACCTCATCGAGCTGCGCAGCCAGCCCGCCGGGCACCCCACCTATCGCCTGGTGGTCCAGGAGATGCACCGTCAGATCGTCGAGGTGGCCGGACACCGCCTGATTGCCGACGCCATGGCTTTCGTCGACTACTCCGGGGTCGACCTCGAACGACTCGATGCGGAGCGGCGGGCCGAATCTCGCCGCCGCGCCAGAGTAGGGTGAGACGATGGGTGAATTCGACGTGGACGCCATGGTTGCCCGCTTCCGCGAGCGAGCCGAGATGGTCAAGCACCGCACTCTTCCACCGGTGGCCGGCGAGGAGCGGAAGCGGCTGATCGAGCAGGCCGAGACCGATTTCATCGACTACGCCCTGATCAGCAACGCCCGGTGGTCTGTGGACGAGGGGCATCTCGTGCTTCGCATCCCCCTCAGCGACGAATAGTGCTTTGGCCCATTCCCTCGTCGTCGTCTCCGGCAAGGGAGGAGTTGGGAAGTCGGCCGTAACCGCGGCGTTGGCGTTACGCGCTCAGCGGGAGGGTCGCAAGGTGTTGGTGATGGCGATGGCCGGTGGAGAAGGCCTGGCCGCCCACCTCTCCCTCACCCGGCTCGACTACCAGCCCTTCGAGGTCCGCCCAGGCCTCTTCGCCACCGCCATCGACCGTAGTAAGGCCCTCACCGAATACCTACACGTACAGCTGGGGGTGCCGGCGGTGGCAGCCTTCGGACCGCTAGCCCGCGCCTTCGACGTATTGGCCTCGGCTGCCCCGGCCGTACGCGAGGTGGTGACCATGGGCAAGGTCTTGTGGGAGGTGCGCCGCGGGGCGTGGGACTCGGTGATTGTCGATGCCCCTCCGACCGGGCAGATCGGCTCCTACCTGCGAGCTGCCGGCACCATCGCCGAACTCGTACCAGCCGGGCGGGTCCGCGATCAAGCGACCTGGATGGAACAGATCATTGCCGATCGGGATCACACCAGGCTGGTAGTGGTGACCCTGGCGGAGGAACTACCCATGAACGAGACCATGGAGACCTTGGCTTGGATGCGGCAGGAACGCCTTTTCCCCGAAATACTCGTGAACCGAATTCTCCCGCCCCTCCCGCTACCGGCGGGAGCCAAGATCCCGACCGGTCCGGCCGGTGAGGCGGCCCTCCTTCATCGCGCGCTCGCGGACGAGCAGGAGGTCTGGCTGAAGCTGACCCCTACCGCGGTCCGGCTTCCCTATCTCTTCGGCCTGGTAACCCCGGCCGAGGTGGCGGCCCAACTCTCCGAGGTGGCCTTGTGAACAGCAAAGTCGTCCTCGTCACCGGCGCCGGCGGGGTGGGCAAGACAACGGTGGCGGCGGCACTGGCGGTGCAAACGGCGGCGGCCGGGAGGCGGACGCTCGTGGTGACGGTCGACCCGGCCAAACGCCTCGCCGACGCCCTCGGCATCAAGACTCGGGGCGGAGAGCCGTCTCCCCATCCCCGCGACCCCAACCTGTGGGTGGCCACGCTCGACGCCGCCACCTCGTGGCAGGCCATCGCCCGCCGATATGCCGATCCGGTGGTAGCCGAGCGGTTGGTCGCCAACGAGTTCTTCGTGGCGGCCACGACGCGCTTCCCGGCCAGCCAGTCGTACGCCGCCGCCGAGGAAGCCACCAACTTCATCGACGCGCGAGCTTGGGAGCTGGTGGTGGTGGACACCCCCCCCTCCGCCGGAGGCATCGAGTTCTTCACGGCGCCGGCAGCGATGGCCGACCTAGTGGGAGGGCGCCTGCTCCGCTGGCTGACCGGGGGCCCGCTGCCGGGGCGGCGCTTCCTGTTCGATCGCACCGCACGACCGGCGCTTCGGGCCGCCGATTCAATTCTCGGCTCGCATTTGCTGGAACGGGTCGCCGAGTTCTTGATGGACCTCCGCACCACCTACGACGGAGTGGCCCGGCGAGCCCGCCAGATCGAGGCCCACCTCCGTCGGGCGCAGAGCATCGTGATAACCACCGCGGATCCGGCCCCGGTGGCGGAGGCCGTCCGATTCTTCCGGGCTCTTCCGGCGGTGGCTGCGGCACCGGCGGCGGTCGTCTTCAACCGGTCCCTGCCAATTTCATGGATCAACGCCCGCCCGGGGCGAGTTTCCCCGGCCCTGGCCGAGAACCTGGCCCGCTGGGCGGCCGAGGCTCGCCGCCAGGCCGAGGTTCGCGCCGAGTTCGCCGCCCGTTATCGGACCCGGCTGATTGTCGTGCCCTGGCAGTTGAAACCGCCCACCGACCTCGAAGCGTTGGCGGCTCTGGAGTTGAACGGGCTGGCCGGCTGAGGGCGGGTGTGGCGGTCACAATCCGAAGGCTTGCGTCACTCTCGACGTCAGTTACGTTGATCGCCGGCTGGCTGCCAGATTCGGGTGTCGTGACTGAAGAACACCCGCACCGGGTCAACCGCCTTGATCTTCCGTGCTGAGGCAGCGGTCTGGTCGGCTTCCGCATCGGTGAGCGGCTCGATCGATGCTTCGGCCTTAAGTTCACCCGGGTCGTATACGGCCTGTGCGGCGATCACGTCGATCTGGCCGTGGGACCGAACTAGGACCGATTGGTGCCCGGCGGTGTGGCTCGGCATTGGAAGGACCGTGATACCAGGCAGGACCTCTTCCTCTCCGTCGATGAGCACCCAGTCAGCTCCAGGAAAGTCCACCCACTCGGTGATGGTGTACCCGGGCTCATGAGCAAGGTCGTACTCAGTTCGCTGAGCGACGAGCGGCACGCCGGGGAACAGTCGGTTGTTCCCACAGTGGTCGAAGTGGAGGTGCGAGTTGATGACCATCACAACATCGCTGAGGCTGATCCCCGTGCCGGCAAGTGCCTGATCGAGCGGCCGGTGTACCGGCGAGAAGAGCCGATCGATGGTCTCGTGACCGACACCGACCCCGGAGTCCACCAGCACTGGCCCTCGTGGATGGTGGATCACCAAACCGAACACCACACATGTAGCGCC
>CAYUKI010000020.1:0-14351 GCA_964445235.1 uncultured Acidimicrobiia bacterium
CGGGTAGGTGGGCGATCCGCCTACTGGTGGAGACCAGGGTCTTGGCGTTCTCCGGGGCCAGGTCGAGACGGGAGGCGGTCCACTCGTGGAGAGAACCGGCACCCATCCCCGGTGGCCACCTGGCGGTGGTCCAACTCGGAAAGCAGTGCCATCTGATGGGCGCGCTCAGAGGAGATCCGACCTTCGGAGGCGACCAGCTCTTGTTCCAGGCGGTCGGTCGACCACTGTCCTAGCTTCGACTGACCGAGATTCCACTCCATAGGCGCAACGTATCAGGGGCCTGTGACAAGAACCGGTTCCCGATCGAAGCAGTCGGATGATCTTCGAAAAGGCTCTTCGCGTTTACCGGACCTCGACCTGCGGGTGGGCCCAGCGGGGCGTCCGCATGGGCGGCAATGCCGAGCATGACGATTCGCCTGGACCACACCATCGTGCCCGCCCTGGACAAGGTCGCCGCCGCCGGTTTCTTCGCCGAGATCTTCGGCCTCAAGCCGGGGGGTGGCTACTTCGCCCAGCTGCAGGTCAACGAGAGCCTCACCCGCGATTGGACGAGGACTTCTCGGTGGTCGGCAGCGAGGCCGACGGACCAGACGGGAGCTAGGACCGACGCCCGGCTCCTCGCACCCCACCGACCCGGCTCGGGCAGACGAATAGGCCATCACCTCCACGTTTGATGGCGCTCAGCGCCTCCTTGGCTCCCAGTTACCATCGGACGCCGTGGCGATCGGAATTCTCACGGCGGGGGGCGATTCGCCGGGTTTGAACGCCGCCATCAGGGCGATCGGCAAGGCCGCCCAACGTAGCCATGGCATGGGGGTCATCGGCTTTCGGGACGGGTTTCGAGGGCTCATCCAGAACCGCACGGTCCGACTGGACAGCGACACCCTGTCGGGGATCCTCACCAAGGGCGGCACCATTCTCGGGACCAGCCGGGACAAGCCGCACAAGATGCTTCTCGACGGCAAGACCGTCGACATGACCTCGGCCTGCTTGCAGAGCTTTGCCGAAAACCAGCTCGATGCCCTGGTCTGTTTGGGGGGGAGTGGGACGGCCAAGAACGCCTTGCGTCTCAAGCAGCGGGGCATGCCGATCCTGACCCTGCCCAAGACGATTGACAACGACGTGTGGGGAACCGACACCACCTTCGGCTTCGATACGGCTCTCAACATCGCCACGGAGGCGATCGATCGACTCCATTCGACGGCTCATTCCCACCATCGCATCGTGGTGGTCGAGCTGATGGGGCATAACGCCGGGTGGTTGGGGCTCAGCGCCGGGATCGCCGGCGGGGCCGACGTGATCCTCATCCCCGAGATCCCCTACGACATAGACCAAGTGGCCGCCTCGATCTTGGTGCGCAAGGCGGGGGGAAGCTCCTTCTCGATCGTGGCCGTTTCCGAGGGGGCCATGAGTTGGGAAGAGGCCGCTCGGCTGGCGAAACTCGAAGCCAAAGTGGACAACAACAAGGCCAGCGACCGCGAAGCAGCCGAAACGGAGTTGGCGGCGTTTTGGGCCGATCGAAAGTACGCGACGGAGCGGCTGACCCAAGAGCTAGAGAAGCGCACCGGGTTGGAAGGCCGGGTGACAATTCTCGGACATGTACAGCGGGGAGGAATTCCTTCCCCGGCCGACCGGCTCCTCGCCACTCGCCTGGGGGCGGCCTGCGCCGACTACATCGCCGCGGGAACGACCGGGGTAATGGTGGCGGCCCGCGGCAACGGCACGGAACCGGTTCCCCTCGAGGAGGTGGCCGGCAAGACCAAGACCGTACCGATCGACGACCCGCTCGTCGGCACCGCCCGCCGCCTCGGCATCAGCCTCGGGGACTAGCTCGGCGCTCCGATAACGGGCGGGCCGGTAGGGTGACATCGGAGGCAGCGCGACCCGTTGACCGTTCGAATCACCAACCCCGACAAGCTCCTCTTCCCCGCCGATGGCATCTCGAAGGGGGAGGTGGTCGATTACTACCGGCATGCCGCCCCTCGCCTTCTGCCCCACCTAGTCGATCGGCCCCTCACCCTGGAGCGATACCCGGCCGGCATCGAGAAGGGCGGCTTCATGCAGAAGAACGCCGCTGGATCCTTCCCGAGCTACATCGGCCGAGTCGAGTTGCCCAAGCAGGACGGGACGGTTCGGTACCCATCGGTCTCAGACATGGACGGGCTTATCTATCTCGCCAACCAGAACACCATCACCTTTCACATCGCCTCTTTTCGGGCCGCCAACATCGGTTACCCCGACCGTCTGGTTTTCGACCTCGATCCGGTTGAGGGCGATGCCGCCGGGGGGCGCTTGGGAGCCCGGCGGGTGGAGGCACTGCTGACGGAGCTGGACATCACTTCGATGCCCATGACCACCGGTTCGAAGGGATACCACGTCGTAGTCCCGCTCCTTCCCACTGTCGGATTTGAAGCGATCGCCCGCTTCTCCCAGGCGGTGGCCTATGTGGTCGCTCTCCGCCACCCCGAGCGACTCACCGTCGAGTTCCTCAAACGGGAGCGAAGGGGCCGGGTGTTCATCGACTGGCTTCGCAACCACTTCGGCGCCACTTCGGTCGCGCCCTACTCGCTGCGACCGAAGCCAGGCGCTCCCATCGCCATGCCGATCACCTGGGATGAGTTCGAAGACGCCGACCCTGCTACCTATCGACTCCCCAATGCCGCCAGCCGGCTCAAGGTCGACCCTTGGGCGAATGCCCCAGCCGTCGACCTCGCTCCCGCCATCGCCGCCATGGATCGGCAGTTGGAGGACGGAGGATTCGAGCTCCCAGCCTTCGACCGCTTCGGCCGGTGACATACTCTCGCCAACAGATGACGGCTCTTCCCACCGGGACGCTGACGTTCCTCTTCACCGACATCGAGGGGTCGACGCGTCTCGTCCAACGATTGGGATCCGACTACCGCCGGGCGCTCGCCGACCACAACTCCCTCATGCGAGAGGCGTTCGTCGCCGACGGCGGCATCGAGGTGAGGGCCGAAGGCGACTCCTTTTTCGTCGTCTTCTCGACGGCCTCTCGCGGACTTCAGGCAGCCGCCCGGGCCCAGGGGCTCATCACCCACCATGAGTGGCCCTCGGCGACCGACCTGCGGGTACGGATGGGAATGCACACTGGAGAGGGCACCCTGGGTGGTGACAACTACTACGGCCTCGACGTCCACCGCGCCGCCCGCATCTCCGCGGTCGCCAATGGCGGCCAGGTACTCTTGTCGGAGGCCACCCGATTGTTGGCGGCGAGCGGCGATCTCGGCTTTCTCGACGTCGGCGTTCATCGGTTGAAGGACTTGGTCGTCCCCGAGCACCTGTACCAACTGACCGGCGCCGGTCTACCCGCCGACTTCCCTCCCATCGTCTCTCTAGACCAAACGCCCAACAACCTGCCGGACCAGCTCACCGAATTCGTCGGGCGCCACGCCGAGGTCGAGCGGATCCGCGAACTCGCGGAGCAGACCCGACTCTTGACGCTGACCGGACCCGGCGGTACTGGAAAGACCCGACTGTCGCTCCAAGTCGGCACCCGTTCCATCGGCCGCTTCCCCGACGGGGTGTTCTTCGTGGATCTCTCTCCCGTTACCGACCCTCAACTCGTAGCCGACAGCATCGCAACGGCCCTCGGTCTGACCCAGAGCCAGGTATCCCCCTTCGATCGAGTGTTGAGCTACCTGGAAGGCCGCCGGGCTCTGCTGATACTCGACAACTTCGAACAGGTCTTGGCAGCCCGCGACCGGATCGCGGAGCTGGTGTCGTCGCTTCCACAGCTCACCCTTCTCGTCACCTCGAGAGCGCCGCTCCACATCTCCGGCGAGCAGGAGTATCCCGTGCAACCGCTGTCGACCCCCTCCGGCAACGGCTCGGCCACACCCGAGGCGGTGGCCGATTCGGAGGCAGGGAGGCTCTTCTTGATTCGGGCGAAGGCGGCCAAGCCTGATTTCGTGCTCACCGCAGAAAACGCCCCGGCCGTGTCGGCAATCAGCCGACGGCTCGATGGATTGCCGCTGGCGCTCGAGCTGGCTGCGGCTCGGATCAAGACCTTCTCTCCCTCGACACTTCTCAGCCGCCTGGAACACGGTCTCGGATTCCTCGCCCACGGACCCGAGAACCGGCCCTCCCGACAGCAGACGCTCAGCAACGCCATCTCCTGGAGCTATGACTTGCTCACCGAACCCGAACGAACCGTGTTCGGGCAATTCTCGGTGTTCTCCGGCAGCGCAGCGCTCGAAGACATCGAGTCGGTTTGCGACGCCGGAGCAGCCCACGATCTCCTCGACGTGGTGGCGAGCCTCGTCGACCAAAGCCTGGTTCACCGCGACGATCTCGAGTCCGCCGACCGGTTCCGCATGCTCGACACGATTCGCCAGTACGCCGCCGAGCGACTCGAGATGTCCGGCATGGCCCCAGAAGTGCGGACCCGACACGCGGAGCTCTACGCCGGAACGGTGCGCGGTGCCAGTAAGGCCCTCATCGGAACAAACCAGGGCCCTTGGCTCCGAAGGCTCGACCTCGACTACGACAACATCCGAAGCGCCCTCGACTGGTCGCTATCGGAGCGTGAGGGCGAGGTCGCCCAAACATTGGTGGGCGGGATGTGGCGTTACTGGCAGATGCGGGGCAGGCTCGAGGAGGGCCGTCGGGGTGCTGAGGCTGCTTTGGCTTTGCCCGGTACCGAGGTCGTTACTCGTTGCGCCGCCCTGGAAGGGGCCGGAGGCATCGCCTACTGGCAGGGCGACCTAACGGCCGCGGCAGTTTTCTACTCGGAATGGCTGGAACTGGCGAGGGCGACGGGAGATCGCCAGGGTGAGGCCGACGCGCTCTTCAACTTCGCCAGCACCGCCTATCCCGGCATCGAGGCCCGCCTCGAGCTACTCGCCCCGGCAGAGGCCGCCTATGCGGCCATCGGTGACCCGGTCGGCCTGGCATGGGTGCGGTGGGCCAAGGGTGACGCGATCAACAGCTCCGGCGATCGTCAACAGGCCGCCCGCATACTCGATGACTCGATTGAGTCGTTCCGGCGCCTTGGCCAGCCATTCGGCCTCGGTTGGGCGCTGTTCATCCGAGCCACCGTGGCGCTCGCCGAGAACGATCCGCACACGTCGGGATCGTTGCTGCGGGAAGGGTTGGCACTGTTGGGAACGTCCGGCGATACCTCGGCACTCTTGTTCTTCCTGACCGCGCTGATAGGAGTTGAGGTGGCGGTGGGCACCATGGAGAGGGCGGCAACCCTGGCCGGGGCGATGGAGAGGCTGCGCAGCACTACCGGCACCAACCTGCTCGAACTGGCGTTGAACGACATCGAAGGGCTGCGAGAGGCCGTGGAGCGCGCCGGAGCCGAACAGTTTGAACGCCATTTTCGGGCCGGGGCGGCCATGTCGATCACCGAGGTCGTGGCGTACGCACTAGGTAGGTGAGCTCCAACCTCTTCGAAGGGCCCTGGTGCGCAGCGAGGGGCCGATCGAACCCCGCGACCTGCGGGTTATGAGTTACACCAACAGGTCCGCCAGCAACCTCGCCGAACGAACTCCGTAGTCCGCATAGCAGTTGTTCATGAGGACGTGGACCGCTCGGGCCTGCTCGGCGAGGACCGCCAGACGGGGCACCCATTCGGCCAGTTCGGCTGGTGAGTAGTCGTAGCGGAAGCGTTCGGCGGCGGTGATGCCCTTGGCCTCCCAGTTGGTGGCGTTGCGCCCGTGAAAACGGACCTCGCCGAGTGGTCCGGTCACTGCCACCACGGGTGGAACCGAGCTGGCGAACCCTTGTGGTTCATCGACGCATACATAGACGATGTTGCGTTTCTCCAAGAAGTCGAGTGTCTCCTGGTGATGGACGTCGTCGAGGAACCGGCCGTTGCGAAACTCCACGGCCAGTTGGAAATCTTCGAGCCGGTGCGCCGCCCACGACAGGTATCCGAACGCACCTCTGGTGGGATGGACGTAAGGAGGCATCTGGAAGAGAACTACCCCCAGTTTCCCGGCCGAATGGACCGGCATCAGCGCCTGTCGGAAACGGTCGACGGCGTCCTCTTGGAGGTCGCGGGGAAGATCCCGCATGTAGACGTTCTTCTTGGAGGCCACCTCCGCGGGCAGGGCAGCGCGGAAGTCCTTCCACAGCGACGAGGGAGGGGTGGGATGCTGGGTGAGGAGGCGGAACGCCTTCACATCGAAGACAAATTCTCGAGGGGTGCGCTCGACCCAGAGCCCTGCCACCTCTTCGCTGGGGGGGGCGTAGTAGGTCGAATCGACTTCGACGATGGGGAATTGCTCGGCATAGAAGGAGAGCCGCTCCTCGGCGGTCATCCTGACCTTCGGGTAAAACGTTCCCGCTTCGATCAGGGTCGGATCGGTCCACGAGCAGGTGCCGAGACGAATCCCCCGCACCGCCAGCTGGGCGACCGAATCAGCCACCGAACCTCTCCCGCCTGACTAGCTCGGCCAACGGTCTGCGGCCGCCCTTGGAAGAGGCCCTTCGGAACGCAGTCTCGGCCGCGCCGTCGGCATAACCGAGAGTCACTGCATAACGGCAGCCGTGATCGTCGGGAACGCCCAACAACTTACGGACCTTCTCCTCGTTGTGGAGGGTGACGGGGCACGAGCCCACCCCCAGCGCCGCCGCCGCCAGCATGAGGTTCTGGGCAAGTCGCCCGATGTCAAAGTCTCCGCCTTTGGGTGTTCGGATCAAGACAACCGTGGCAACCGATTTCCGCACCGGACCGGTGTAGTGGCCACACGAAGCCAGTTTCTCCAGCTGGTCCCGATCGCCCACCACGACCATGGCCCATGGTTGGGTGTTCTTCGAGCTACCGGTCCACCGACCGGCCTCCAGGATCTGGTTGAGGTGGCGGTCGGTCAGCGGGACCGACCGATAGTTGCGAACGGTCCGTAGTCCGCGGATGTTCTTATAGGTGGTGGGAGATTGTTTCGGCAACATCACCCCAACCTAGACGGTTCGGACCCCACCGGGACCGGGCACCCTATCCGGGAAGGAAGCCTGGGCCGGCCGAAGAGGTGGTCCCGCCGCTGGTCGAAAGCCCGGTCCCGGTGTTCGGCGCCGGAAAGCGTCTATCACCTCCAGCCCTCGTCCCACTGAGCCGAATAGTCTGAGACCGTGCCCGAGTACCAACCGATCGTCGACCAGGTCTGCAAGCTCGTCAAAGAACAGGCCGACCCAGCCCGCGGCCAGGTCCCGGTCGACTTCTGCCGGGCTTACCTGCGCCGCCTCCCTCCGGCAATGCGGCTGACCCCCGACCAGCTGGCGAAACAGGTGGAGAGCCTCTTTGCGTTTGCCGATGAGCGTGGGCACGAACCGATCGCCGTGCGTGCCTTCAACCCCAGCCAAGCCGAGCACGGCTACGAGGCACCCGGCACCGTCGTCGAAGTCAACGTTTCCGACAGTCCCTTCCTGCTCGACTCGGTCTCCAACGAACTGATTGCACACGGACTCGAGGTCGTGAACGTCCTTCACCCGGTCGTAGGAGCCGACCGCGACCAGCAAGGCCGCTTGGTGGCGATGAGACATGCTCGCGACGCCGCCAACCGTGAATCGCTGCAGCATTATGAGGTCGACCGCCGGCTCTTCGAGGCCGACCTGCCGTCCCTGGAGAACCAGGTGCGCC
The DNA here is from genome assembly GCA_964445235.1 of uncultured Acidimicrobiia bacterium. Classification (GTDB taxonomy): domain Bacteria; phylum Actinomycetota; class Acidimicrobiia; order Spongiisociales; family ZC4RG35; genus CAYUKI01. Next base: position 7,604 of record CAYUKI010000020.1, read on the forward strand.
GGGTGCTAGCCGACGTGGCGCGGGCCGTTCGAGACTTCCGACCCATGCGGGACCGGGTCGGCACGATGATCCAAGCTGTCAAGGCAGCTTCGGCTCACTACTCGTACGACGAGATCGCGGAGGCTGTGGCAGTGCTCGGATGGCTTTGGGACCTCAACTTCATCTTCCTCGGCTACCGCGAGTACGAGATGATCGAAACTCCCGATGGTCCGGCGGTCGCGGTCGTCGGCGGCTCGGGTCTGGGCATCCTTTCCGATGAGGAGAGGTCGGCCTACCGGGAGCCGAAGCTGCTCTCCGAGATGTCCCCGGAGCTGGCCGATCGTTTTCTTTCCGGCGATCCGGTCGTGATCAGCAAGACCAACAGCCTCTCGACTGTCCATCGCCGGACGAAGATGGACTACGTGGGGGTGCGACGCCTCGACCACAACGGCTTCTCGGTCGGCGAGCTTCGATTGGTCGGACTGTTCACCTCCAAGGCGTACATGGAGCCGGCCTCCCGCATCCCGCTGCTACGCAGAAAGCTTGCCCAAATCGTCGGTGCCGAGGACCTGATGGAGGGCTCCCACGACCACAAAGCGGTCATCCAGCTTTTTGATTCCTTCCCGAAACACGAACTGTTCTCTGCTCCCACCGAAGCGTTGCGCGAGGAGGTCATGGGGCTGCTGGCCTTGCAAGAGCGACAGCAGGTCCGCCTTTTCTTACGACAGGACTTGTTGGAGCGGAAGATCTCGTTGCTGGTGGCCCTGCCCCGCGACCGATTCAATGCGTCTCTGCGCAAGCGTCTTCAAAACCTCTTCATGGAACGGTTCAACGGGGCCTCGGTCGACTATCACCTCGCCATGGGGGAAAGCGACCCGGCCCAGGTTCATTTCACCGTCTGGGTGCAGCGCGGCGACATACCCGAGGTGCCCTTCGACGACCTCGAATCGGAAGTTGTGGCGCTCACCCGCACCTGGCAGGATCATCTCGAGGATCTGCTGAGGGCTCAGAAGGGGCCGGCGCGGGCTGCCGACCTGGTCGAGAACTGGGGGGGACGATTCCCGGAGTATTACTCATCCTCTACCCATCTCTCGGTAGCCGCCGGCGACGTTGCGAACCTCGACCGCCTTTCCGACCAACAGCGTTTCGTGGTCGGGTTACAAAACGAGCGCGGGCCCGGTGAAAAGCTCACCAGGGTGGCGCTCTATCGGCTGGATGGAAAGCTCCCCCTCTCCGATCTGGTCCCGACGCTCGAGCATCTCGGACTGCGGGTCGTGGAGGAAACCGCTACGCGGCTCACCGGCGGCGACGGCAACACCTTCATCCACGACTTCGGTGTATTGACGGCCGAGGGCCAGCAGCTCGACCTCGACGCCGACGGCGAACGGCTGGCGGCGGCACTCACTGCCGCCTGGGGGGGGGAGGCAGAAACCGACGGCCTCCAGCGTCTAATCGTCTTGGCCGGGCTCGATCACAATCAAGTCGCGATCCTGCGGGCGTACCGCACCTTTTGGCGCCGGGTGAGCCCCTCCTTCACGGTCGACTACGTCAACAACATCCTCGCCGCCTTTCCCAAAATCACCCGGAAGCTCATGCTTCTCTTCGAGGCCCGGTTCGACCCGCAGATGGGCGATGTCGACCTGGAGCCGTTGCGCGCTGAACTGCTGAGCTCACTGGACGAGGTGCCAACGTTGGAGGCCGACCGGATTCTGCGCGGCTTCATGAAGCTGATCGAGGCCACCGTCCGGACCAACGTCTATCGCCGCCGCCCCTGGCTCTCGTTCAAATTTCAATCGGGCGACGTCCCGGAAATGCCCAAACCAACTCCCCTCACAGAGATATTCGTTTATGGGCCCGATGTCGAGGCAATCCATTTGCGTGGCGGCATGGTGGCGAGAGGAGGGCTGCGCTGGTCGGAGCGGCAGGAGGACTATCGCACCGAGGTTCTCGGTCTGATGAAGGCCCAGATGACCAAGAACGCCGTGATCGTTCCGACCGGAGCGAAAGGAGGTTTCGTTCCCCGGCACCTGCCGGCCGACTCGGCCGGTGTCCGGGCTGCGGTCCGTTCAGCCTATGTCACGTTCATCCGCGGGCTGCTGGACCTCACCGACAACCTGGTCGGCGGCAAGATCGAGCCTCCCGAGAACGTCCGTGTCCACGATGGTGACGATCCTTATCTGGTGGTGGCGGCCGACAAGGGCACCGCCACGTTCTCGGACACCGCCAACGCCGTGGCGGCCGAGTACGGCTTCTGGCTGGGAGATGGGTTCGCCTCGGGGGGGTCGGCGGGGTACGACCACAAGGCCCTCGGTATCACGGCGCGGGGAGCCTGGGAATCCGTCAAACGGCATTTCATCGAGATGGGCATTGACCCCGAGCGGGACGTTATGACCGTAGTGGGGGTGGGTGACATGTCCGGCGACGTGTTCGGCAACGGCGTATTGCTGAGCCGGTCTCTAAAGCTGCTGGCTGCCTTCGATCATCGCCACATCTTCATCGACCCGGATCCGGACCCAGAAGCCTCTTTCAGCGAGCGTCGGCGCCTCTACGACCTACCCGGTTCGACCTGGGCAGATTACGACGTCGGGCTGATCTCGCCGGGGGGGGGTGTCTATTCCCGGACTGCCAAGCGTATCGACCTGTCGGAAGGGGCCAGGGCGGCGCTGGGTATCACCGCGTCCCGGTTAACGCCCAACGACTTGATCAGCGCAATCCTGTCCGCCCCGGTCGACCTGTTTTGGAACGGCGGCATCGGAACGTTCGTCAAGGCATCCACCGAGAGTCATGAGGATGTGGCCGACCGCACCAACGATGCGGTTCGAGTGGACGGCAAGTCGCTTCGGTGCCGGGTGGTGGCCGAAGGTGGCAATTTAGGCTTCACGCAACAGGGGCGAATCGAGTACGCGGCGGCTGGAGGGCGCCTCAATACCGACTTCATCGACAACTCGGGGGGCGTGCACTGCTCCGATCGCGAGGTCAATCTGAAAATCCTCCTGGGCCTGGCCGAAACGGACGGCCTGATCGACCGGGCCGAGCGAGACCATTTGGTCGCGTCGGTCTCCGAGCACGTGGTCAAGGCGATCCTCTACGACAACTACCTGCAAGCCCAAATCCTCTCGCAAGAGGAGCGTCATTGTGGTCGGCGTATCGAGGCGTTCGCCCAGCTGCTGGACGAGCTGGAATCCGAAGGCGTCCTCGACCGGGCGCTGGAAGGACTGCCGAGCAGCGAGGAGATGCATGAGCGTCGTCGCACCGGGGGGCGTTTGACCAGGCCCGAGCTGGCCGTGCTGCTTGCCTACTCAAAGCGAAGCCTCAAAGACGCCTTGGTGCGATCCGACTTGCCCGACGTGCCCTATCTCGAGTCCGAGCTGAGGGCATATTTCCCCGAGCCGATCGTGAGGAGGTTCGGCCACCTGCTCTCCCACCATCCCCTGCGGCGCGAGCTGATCGCCAACATGGTGGCGAACGATCTCGTCAACTCGATGGGGGTGACGTTCGTAAGCCGTCGCGCCGCCCAAAGTGGGTCCGACCCGGCCGGGGTGGCCCGCGCCTACCGATGCGCCCGCGACGTCACCGGTGCCGTGGAGCGCTGGGAGGCGGTGGAAAGGTTGTCCGGCCGCCTCGACCTGTCGGTGCTGACCGAGCTCTTGGAGGGGGTGGACTGGCTGGTGGCAACCACCACTCGGTGGTTCCTGGCCCGGGGGGCCGGGCCAAGCCTGTGGGACGAGATCCCCCGCTATCGGGTCGGTTTCAAGGAGTTGGCGGTGGCCGTACCGGATATCGGCCCGCCGCAGTGGCAGGAAGAGCACGAAGAGCGGGTCGAGGCCCTGGTGGGACAAGGGGTGCCCGAAGATCTAGCGCGCCGCCACGCCTACCAAGGTGAGCTGGTTCACGGCCCTGACATCATCGACGTGTCGGTGGCGATCGGAAAGCCCGAGCTCGACGTCGCTCGCGTATTCTTTCAGATCGGCCAGACAGCCCACCTGGACCGGCTCGACGACCTGTCGAGCCAGGTACGGGCCAAGAGCGGCTGGCAGAGGTGGGCCCTGCAAAGCGTCTCCGACGATCTGCTGATCGTGCGTCGTGAGCTGGCCGAGGCGGTCCTGGCCGGCTCCGACGGAGCCGCCGAGGCGGTAGCCGCCTTCATAGAGCGCCGCCAGGTCGAGCTCGCCCGGTTCGACAAGTTCATGACGAGCCTGGAGGCCACCGCCGTCGACGACCTCGCCCAGATAACGGTGGCGATCCGACAGGCCCGGACCTTGCTCAGCTAGCCGATCGGCGGCCAGTCTTTCGCCGTCCCGGGAATTTGTCGCACCCGCCTGGCATGATGCGCCGATGGCCGGGGCCGCCTCCATCGTCCACGTGGACCTCGACGCCTTCTACGCCTCGGTCGAGCAGCTCCTCAACCCCTCGCTGCGGGGTCGTCCGGTACTGGTGGGGCGCGGCGTGGTCCTCGCCGCCAGCTACGAGGCCCGACCGTTTGGCATCGCCGCCGGGATGAGTTCCAGGGCGGCGCTGGCCCGCTGTCCGCAGGCCGTGGTGGTCGATGGCTCGTTCTCCAGGTATCTGGCGATCTCAGAGCAGTTCTTCGATATTTGTCGCGGATTCACCCCCGAGGTGGAGCCGATCTCGATCGACGAGGCATTCTTGGAGGTGGGGGGAGCGGCGAGGTTGCTGGGCACACCGGTTCGCATCGCCACGGACCTACGCCGAGCGATCAGACATGGAACCGGTCTGCCAGCATCGGTCGGGGTGGCGCGGACCAAGTTCCTCGCCAAGGTCGCCTCTCGTCGCGCCAAGCCCGACGGTTTGCTAGTAGTCGAACCGGACCGCGAACTCGACTTCCTCCACCCCCTCCCGATCGAGGACATCTGGGGAGTGGGCCCGGCATTGTCGGCGCGTCTGCGGGCGCGCGGCATCTTCTCGGTCGCCGACTTGGCAGCCACGCCGGTGACTTCGCTCCGGGCTTGGTTCGGACCGTTTGCCGGGTATCACCTTCACGCGTTGTCCTGGAATCGCGATCCCCGTCCGGTGGTGGGATTCCGGGGCAGCGGCTCGGTGGGTTCACAATCGGCACTGGGTTGGGGTATCGCCGACGACGAAGGCGCCTCTCGCGTCCTGCTGGAGATCGCCGAACGAGTCGGTGGTCGTTTGCGCAAGAAGAACCGGGCCGGCCGGACCATCACGGTGCGGGTGCGGTTTCCCGACCTCCATTGCGTAACGAGGTCGAAGACCATGCCGCTGCCGATCAGCAGCACCGTCGCCATTCACGAGGCGGCCGTGGTCCTCCTCGGGGAGGCCCGGCCGACCGGTGAACGGGTCACCCTGCTCGGCATATCCGTATCCCATCTGAACCAGGACGGGCCCCTCCAACTTGAGTTGCCCTTCCCATCCGGCGCCGCTCTCAGCCCGGGAAGCGTGGCAGGACTATCCATGGCAAGGCTTGACGCGGCGGTCGACCTGGTGCGACGACGGTTCGGCAAGCACGCCCTCGAGCGGGCGTCGCTCCAGGAACGCCAGTCGCTCGTCCCCGACGAGTTCCGCCAGCTGGCAGAGCGGGAATGATCACAGGCCTCAGTTGCTGCCTTCAGTGCAGCATTCAGGCAGAAAGGTGACTCAATCGATCGAGGGCTTCCCGCAACGTGGTCTCGTCTTTGCAGAAGGCGAATCGCACCAGGCGTCTTCCGTCGCTGGGCTCGTGGTAGAAGACCGACGGCGGGATCGCCGCCACTCCTACCTTCTCGATCAGGTAACGAACGAAGGCGACGTCGTCGGGCTGCCCAAAGCGCGTGTGGTCGGCCAGGAGGAAATAGGTGCCCTCCGGCCGGTAAACCGTGAACCCGATCTCGGTCAGACCGTCCACAAGAAGGTCGCGCCGTCTCCGGTAGGCGGTGGCGAGTTCGACGAAGTAGGAGTCCGGGCCTGCAACGGCCACCGCCGCCGCCCGCTGCAGAGGTGTAGCCGTGGCGAAGGTCAAGTACTGGTGGGCAGCCCGTACGGCAGCGGTCAGATGGGGAGGGGCAATGGCCCAACCGATCTTCCACCCAGTCAAAGAGAATGACTTGCCCAGCGAAGACAGGGTGATGGTCCGCTCCCACATTCCCGGCAGCGAAGCCAGGGAAACGTGCCGGCCCTCGTAGACCATCCGGTCGTAGACCTCGTCGGTAATCGCCACCACGTCGTGCTCGATACAGAGGTCGGCAATGGCCGACAGTTCGGCCTCATCGAGGACTCGACCCGTGGGGTTGTGGGGGGTGTTGATGACGATGGCTCTGGTCCGGGCATTGAAATTCGTTCGGAGCTCGTCGGCGTCGATCCGAAAATCCGGTGGGCGCAGCGTGACGAAGCGAGGCACTCCCCCGGCCATGCTCACGTCGGGCAGATAGGCGTCGTAGGTCGGTTCGATCAGCACGACCTCGTCGCCCGGCTCGATGAGCCCGAGGAATGCGGCGGCCAGCCCCTCGGTACATCCCGAGGTAACGGTCACCTCGCCGAGGGGATCGACCACGAGACCGGTATCGCGTTGGAAGCGAGTGGCCAGCGCCTCGACCAGTTCGATCGACCCGTAGCTGCGGGCGTACTGGCCATGGCCGGATCGAATGGCTTCTATGGCGGCCTCTTTGACGAACTCCGGACCATCGAAGTTGGGGAAGCCCTGACCAAGGTTGATGGCGCCGTGCTGATGGGCGAGGGCAGTGATCGGAGTGAAGATGGTCTCGCCGAACCGGTCCAGTCGCGTGGCGATCGTCACGGTGGTCGAGGTTACCCC
>CAYUKI010000021.1:0-1192 GCA_964445235.1 uncultured Acidimicrobiia bacterium
ACGCCGCCAGGGGCGTCGTGGGCCGACGAGACCCCACGATTATTTACCGGACGGTGCACTAGGGAGCGACTAGATCACCGTAGGCATCAGGTCGGCGATCCCGGTAGAAGGCCCACATCTTGCGAACCTCGTCGATCTCGTCCAAGTCAAGGTCGCGCACAACTACCTCGTCATTGTGTTCGGAGGCCTCCCCGTCGATGATCTGGCCCCGCGGCGAGACGAAGTAGGAGGACCCGTAGAAGTCGTTATCTCCATAGGGCTCGGATCCCACCCGGTTGATGGCACCAACGAAGTACTCGTTGGCAACTGCCGCCGCCGGCTGTTCGAGCTTCCACAGGTACATCGACAGACCGCGGGAGGTGGCAGACGGGTTGAACACGATCTTGGCGCCGTTCAAGCCGAGTGCCCGCCAGCCCTCCGGGAAATGGCGGTCGTAACAGATGTAGACGCCGATCCTCCCCACCGCGGTGTCGAAAATCGGATAGCCGGTGTTGCCCGGCCGGAAGTAGAACTTCTCCCAGAACCCCTTCACATGCGGGATGTGGGTCTTCCGGTACTTGCCCAGGTAGCTCCCGTCGGCATCGATGACGGCGGCGGTATTGTAGTAGAAGCCGGAGTCTTCCTTCTCGAACATGGGCACCACCAGCACCATGCCGGTCTCCTTGGCCAGCTCCTGCATGAACTTCACCGTCGGTCCGTCGGGAATCGGTTCGGCGTAGTCGAAGTGCTCGTTCTCCTGCACCTGGCAGAAGTAAGGACCGTAGAAGAGCTCTTGGAAACACATGACCTTGGCGCCGCGACCGGCCGCCTCCCGGGCGTATTTGCCGCTCTTTTCGATCATCGAGTCCTTGTCGCCGGTCCATTCACATTGGAGCAGCGCCGCCCTCACCACGTTCGCCATCGCAGACCTCCTCGAGAGGAACGCAAATTAGTCAAGCCGGTGCGAGGGGGCGCCGAACAGGCCACCCCCTCGCCCCGCATATCGTTCTTGTGACTGTTTGCCGACCACCGGGGTGGTCAACCGTCACAAGAACGTTTCGAGCAGCTACCTACTTGCCACCCTCCAACAGCTCCACCGTCGTCCTGGTCCAACCAGCACCGGCGGTCTCCTCGGCGATGTCGGAGAGCGCCTTCTCGGCCAAATCGCTTCGGAAGGAGTCTGCAGCCGGCGCCGCCGTCAGAATCTTCTGCG
>CAYUKI010000021.1:1202-14112 GCA_964445235.1 uncultured Acidimicrobiia bacterium
ACGGCCAGATCAGGGCGCTGATCTCGTTGAGCTGCCAGGTCATGTGGCTCTTGCCCAAGGTGGGCCCGGCGGCCAGCACGATGTCGACGCACTCGGTCGGGTTGTCACGGCAGAAGATCCAACCGCGGAACGAAGCTCGGAGGAACTTCACGGAGACGTCTTCGTTGCCTTCCTGGGCCAACCAATCGCGCGAAACCCAGATACCGTCTTGCAGCATGGCCGTTCCGACGTCGTTGTAGTTGATGACGTTGAGGTCATCTGGGGTGTACAACTCGCCCGTGTCTGGGTTCACGGTCTCCAGCACCTGGGCGTACTCGTTGTAGACCATCGCCTGGGCGGCGTCGATTTCCCCGGTTCCCCCGGCGGCAGCCGGGAGCATCTGGAGCATGTCGAATCCCTGCTGGACGATGGTTACGTCCGTTTCGGGGTCGAGGCCCGCCTGGTTCAAGGCCGCCAGGATCTCGAACTCATTGCCGAACCCCCAGGTGCCTATCCGCTTGCCGGCGAAGTCCTCCACCGATTCGATGCCCTTGCTCTTGAAGGAGATTTGCAGCGTCGGACTGCGTTGGAAGACCTGGCCGATGTTGACTAACCCCGCCCCTTGCTCGTTGGAGACGAGGGCCTTGGGCACCCAGGCCAGACCGAACTCGGCGGCGCCGGTGGCGACCACCGTCTGGGGCACGATGTCGACACCACCTTCGAGGATCGAGACGTCGAGGCCTTCATCGGCGTAGTAGCCCTCGGCCTTGGCGGCGTAGTAGCCGGCAAACTGGCTTTGGGCGAACCACTGGAGCTGGAGACGGACCGGAACCATCTCCGCGGCCGTCGTTGTGCCGGTCGCCTCGGTCGTAGCAGGTGCGGCGGTGGTGTCACTGCCGCCGGAATCGCCGCACGCCGCCAGTAGCAGCGCCAGCCCGGCCAGCAGGGACAAGACCCGCCGGTTTACTCGCGTCATCAGTTTTCCCTTCCCTTCAACGTTGTTTCCGCATTGGAGTGCCACCTGTGTGGCATCGGCCGGCGGAGGGCCACCGGTTGGCGCGAGACTAATCGGCCGGGATTGCGGCCCGCGAGTCAGGCAGGAGGCCTGAGCCTCTTGGGAAGTTTGGCGACGACCATCTCGTACGACTCGTCGATCGCCTCTCCTAGCTCATCGTCGGATATCGTCCCGTTGAGCCTGAGCGTGTTCCAACCGGACCTGCCGATGTAGGCCATCACCGATGCATCGGCGGGGTAACGAAGTAACCACTCGTCCGCCTCCTCCCGGTTGGTGCCGCATTTCAGACCGACTGCGGTGTCATCCAGGAATGCGAAGATCTTGTCCGCAACCTTGGCGACGAAGTCGCCCTCCCACGGCTGGTCCTCCCAAGCGCCCGGTTTGGCTAGGCAGTACTGGCGCAGTTCCTCGGAGGTCATCGAGCCCTACAACTTTATGACGGAGCGACTGCCACCGGCCAGTGGTCCGGACCCAGTGCACCGTCTGGTAAATAAGCGTGGGGGTCTCGTGCTATTTCCCAGACAGAGCACTAGCGGTCGGCGCGTCGGAAAGCAGGGTGCCACGGCATGATCAAGCGCTCCGCCACCGAGATGACCAAATAGAACGCTAAGCCCAGGATTGAACCCACGAGGATCGCTGCCCAGGCGTGGGTCAATTTGAGGAACGAGGCCTGCTGAGAGATGTAGACGCCCAGCGCCCGCCGTGGCCCGCCGAAGTACTCCGAGACGATCGCGCCGATGAGGCTGAGCGCCGAACCGACCTTCAAGGCTGAGAACAGGAAGGGGAGGCTGTTGGGAAAACGCACCGAGCGCAGTGTCTTCCACTCGCTCGCGGCCACCGAGGTCATCAGTTCCACCGACGCCGAATCGACAGAGGTCAGCCCCCGCACCATGTTGATCAGCACCGGAAAGAAGACCATGACCGCCACCACCGCCATCTTGGAAACCGGGTTGGTCGAGCCGAACCAGGCGTTGAAGATCGGCGCCAAGGCGATGATGGGAGCCGAGCTGACCGCGACCGCAAACGGCATAACCCCCTGGCGCAGGGGAGAGAAATGGGCTACCCCGAAAGCCACGAGCATCCCCATGACCGTACCCCCCCCGAACCCGCCCACCGCCTCGATAAGCGTGACGCGCCCGGCCCTCCACACCACCGACTGCTCCTCCCAATACACCGCCAAGATTGCCGAGGGTTTGGGGAGAAGGAATCCTTGGATGTCGAAGATCTCCACGACCAGCTCCCATGCTGCGAGGCCGCCGATGAAGAGGAAGACGGCCGGCAGATACCGGCGCATCACGACTGGTCACCGCTCTGTTCGATGCCGCGCAGCTTCTCGCGCACGGCGGTGATCAGCTCGAAGAATCGTTCCTCCTTGCGCGTGGCGAACTCCCGAGGTTGGCCAAGTCCGATCGGCACGATGTCGGTGATTCGCCCCGGGCGGGGGGACATCACCACCACCCGGGTGGACAAGAAGACAGCCTCGGGAATCGAATGGGTCACGAACACCACGGTGATTCCGGTCCGGCTCCAGATCCGCATCAGTTCCATTTGCATGCGTTCTCGGGTCATCTCGTCGAGGGCTCCGAAGGGCTCGTCCATCAAGAGGAGGGACGGCTCGAAAGCAAGGGCCCGGGCGATGGCCACCCGTTGCTGCATTCCTCCCGATAGCTGCCAGGGGTGGAGGTCGGCGAACTCATCGAGTTGCACCAGCTCCAGGTTGCTCTTGGTGCGCCGGTTCCGCTCGGTGCGGGAGAAACCCATCACCTCGAGGGGAAGGCGGATGTTGCCGGCGACCGTTCGCCAGTCGAGCAGGGTCGCCTTTTGGAAGACCATCCCATAGTCGCGATCGAGGCGCGCCTGCCGTGGAGACTTGGCGTTGACGCTGATCGCCCCGGCTGTAGGAGACAGCAGGTCCCCGATCAGGCGGAGCAGGGTGCTCTTCCCACACCCGCTCGGGCCGATCAGAGATACGAACTCGCCCGGTTCCACGTCGAGGGTGATCCCGTCGAGGGCCACCAAACGACCAGCTTTGCCGTCGAAGGTCATCCCCAGGTCGGAGATGCGGAGCGCGGTCACGCCGTGTCCCGGTGCCAGCGGGAGAGGGTGAGCCGTTCGACGAGCGTCACGGCACCGACAAAGAGCATGCCGAGCAACCCTGCCACCACCACTGCGCCATAGACCTTCTCCGGGCCGGTGGCGAAGAAATAGGAGAAGCTAAGCAACGCCCGACCCAACCCGGCGTTGAGGCTGGCAGGGAGCTCGCCGACGATGGCCCCGATGACGCTCGCAGTCGCCGACACCTTCAGGGCGGTGAAGACATAGGGAAGGGCCGACGGCACCTGGACCTTCCAGAGGGTGGCCCACCGGGACGAGGCGTACGACCTCATCAATTCGAGGGCGGTAGGTTCGGGGGATTGCAGCCCTCGGAGGGTGTTGATGGTGACCGGGAAGAAGGTGAGGTAGGCGGCGATCACCGAAACCGCTACCCACGTCGGCCATTGAGCCTTGGACGACCACACCACCACCATCGGGGCGATGGCGAGGAGGGGCACCGTCTGGGAGGCAATCACGTAGGGCATGAGCCCTCTCTCCAGGGGACGGAACAGCGCCAGCAACACGCCAAGGCCAAAGCCGATCAAGCCGCCTGCCACGAAGCCGGCGGCCGCCTCCCTGAAGGTGAACAACGACGATTCGATCAGGTAGGCGAAGGTGGATTGGTCGCGCCCGCGCTGCACCGGTTCGGCCAGCGCCGCCACGATGTCCCAGACGTGAGGCACCGAAGTCGATCGCACTGGGAGGGGCCAAGAGGTGAAGGCGGCAAGCGCTTTGTAGCCCTCCCACAATCCCACCAATCCCACCAGCACCAATGCCACCCAGCCCAACTGCCGGACGCGGGCTAGTCGATCCTGGCCGGCGACCGGACTCGAACCCATCGGGCCATCGTAAACGGTCGCCTCGGCGGGAACTCGGCCGGACGCACCGTCGATCTTGGCCGGCTGGCCAGGTCCGATCGCTCTGCTGCCGCATTCGGCTCACGGGTGGTTGAGTGCGCGATTCTCCCTTGGCGGCCGGCCGCCCTAGCCTCCTTCGTTCTATGTCAGCAGCTGTCCTCGCGGCGCGAACCGAGAACGCCGTCAAGGTCTACGGGGAGGGCGAGGCTGCGGTCACCGCCCTCAACGGTGTGACGGAAGGGTTCGAGAAGGGCCGATTCACGGCCATCATGGGGGCATCGGGGTCGGGCAAGTCCACCTTGCTCCACTGTCTGGCCGGGCTCGATTCCCTCACCGACGGCAAGGTGTTCATCGGGGACATCGACCTCGGCTCCCTCGACGATCGCGCCCTTACCCAACATCGGCGCGACCGAGTCGGTTTCATCTTCCAGGCCTACAACCTCATACCGACCCTCAACGCCGCCGAGAACATCAACCTCCCCATCTCGATCGCCGGGCGGACCCCCGACCAGGCTTGGGTCGACCAAATCGTTTCGGTCCTGCGGCTAGGTGATCGTTTGAGTCACCGGCCCTCCCAACTCTCGGGCGGGCAACAGCAGCGGGTAGCCGCTGCTCGGGCGCTCGCCTCCCGGCCCGAGATCATCTTCGCCGACGAGCCATCTGGCAACCTCGATTCCCGGTCGGGTGGAGAGTTGTTGGATTTCCTCCGCCGCGCCGTCGACGAGTTCGGCCAGACCATCGTGCTGGTTACGCATGACACTGGGGCCGCCTCCCGAGCTGATCGGGTGGTGTTCCTAGCTGACGGGCAGGTGGTGTCCGACCTCCGCCAGCCGACCGCTGAACGCATACTCGATCGGCTCAAGACCCTCGAAGCCACCCGCACCGCCTGAGATGTGGCGCGCCACCTGGAAGGGGCTCATCGGTCATCGCCTGCGACTAGCTCTCACCGCCCTGGCCATCACCCTCGGCGTGGGCTTTGTGGCGGGAGCCTTCATCTTCACCGACTCCCTCAACCAATCCTTCAAGACGGCTTTCGACTCGTCAACATCCGGCTTCGACGTCCAGGTCCGGCCGGTGGTGGATCCCGAGCTGACCTTTGCAGGCGGTGAACCCCTCGATGAGGCGCTGGTCGATCAGATCGAGGCCCTCGATGGTGTGGCCGCGGCGCAAGGGACCATTCTGTCCGTGGGCCAGCTGATCGATCAGAATGGAGAAGTAGTGGGGGGGGGACCACCAACCTTCATAGTGAGCTGGCCGACGTTGCTGCCTAACTTCAGCGTCAAGAGCGGCGAGCGGCCTGATGCCGACGGCGAGGCGGCCCTCGACCCGGACACCGCCCGACGCATCAACGCCGAACCGGGCACCAAGGTGAGCCTGGTCGGGGTCGGCGCTCCGGAGGAGTTCACCATTACCGGTACTGCCAGCCTCGAGGAGTTGTCGAGCTTTGCGGGACTTAGGTCTGTCTACGTGACGCTGGAAACCGCCCAACGCCTGACCGGACAACCGGGTCAGGTTGCCACCATCGAAGTGGCCGGCGAACCAGGCGTCTCGGTCTCAGACCTGGTGGACGCCATCGCCCCACTTCTTCCCGAACGCGCCGAGGCAGTGTCCGCCCAAGCGGTCGCCGAGCAGAACGCCGAGACCTTTCAAGAGGCGCTCGGCTTCCTCAACACATTTCTGTTGGTCTTCGCCGGAGTAGCCCTGTTCGTGGGGGCCTTCCTCATTCAGAACACGTTCAGGATCGTCGTCGCCCAGAGAGTGAGAGAGCTGGCCCTGCTACGGGTGGTGGGGGCCACCCGCCGCCAGGTCACCCGCATGGTCGTGTTGGAGGCAGTGATCGTGGCGATTCTCGCCTCGTTGGCAGGGGTGGGAGTGGGGGTAGCTCTGGCGTTGCTGATTCGATTCGCGTTTGAAGCGACGGGTGGCAACCTCGGTGACGCACCTCTCACCATCCTTCCTCGGACCATCGTGGTGGCGCTGGCGGTGGGCGTGGCGGTGACCACGATCTCGGCTCTCTTCCCTGCCGTCCAGGCCTCGCGGGTTCCGCCGGTGGCCGCGCTGCGGGGCACCGAGGCCCGAGCGGGGAGCAGGTCGTTGCGCCGGCGGGCGGTGTGGGGCTTTCTCTCCTTTGCCCTCGGTCTGGCGCTGCTCGGGTTGGGCCTCTTCGTCAATATCGAGAGCGAACGTATATCCGAGATCCAGCTGGTTGGCGGCGGGGCAGCTGTGATGTTCATCGGCGTCGCAGTGCTGGCCCCCCTCTTTGCCAGACCGGCGGCCGCCGCCATCGGCGCGCCATTGGCGGCCAGGTTGACTGGAAGACTGGCCAGAGAGAACGCCATGCGCAGCCCCACCCGTACCGCGGCAACCGCCTCGGCGCTCATGATCGGTCTGGCCCTGGTGGGCATGACCTTGGTGCTCGCCGACTCGATCAAATACACCACCAGACGGATCCTGGAAGACCAGTTCAAGGCGGATTTCGTGATCGGTTCGGCGGCATTCGGGGGAGTCGGCAGCTTCAGCCCCGAGGTGGCGACCCGGGTCGCGGCCCTACCCGAGGTGGACCGCTCCACGGCGGCGCGGTTCGGTCCGGTACGGGCCGAGGGCAAAACCAAGTTCGTGGGCGGTGCCGATGTCCCAGTTCTCGCTTCGCTAGTCGACTTCGACGTCATCGAAGGGTCGGTGGGCGCAGTGGGCGAGGGAACCGTGGCGGTCCTAGAGACAACAGCTCGAGACCTCGATCTGGCGGTGGGCGACCCGATTGAGATCGTCTTCGCCCGAACCGGAGCACAGATTTTCGAAGTGGGTTTGGTCTTTGCCTCCGAGACCTACGACACCGACTTTCTCCTGACCCTTCCGGTCTACGAGGCGAACGTGGTCGAACGGCAAGACGTGCAGGTATTGGTGGCGCTCGCCGAGGGCATCGACCTCGAAACGGGCCGCACCGCGCTCGAGGCGGCCGTCTCCGACTTCGTCGGGATCAACGTGTCTGACCAAGAGGAGTTCCAAGACCAGATCGCCGGCCAGATCAACATCTTCCTGGCTTTCATATTCGCCATGCTGGCGCTGGCGATCGTCATCGCCGTCTTCGGCATCACCAACACCTTGTCGCTGTCCGTGATCGAACGAACGCGGGAGATCGGCCTGCTGCGGGCGGTGGGCATGACCCGCCGCCAGCTGTGGGCAATGGTGACAGGAGAAGCCGTGGTCGTGGCGGTGTTCGGTGCCGTCCTCGGGGTTGTGATTGGCATCGGGTTCGGTTGGGCCGTAGTACGGGCACTGGCTGCCGACAACGAGGTGTTCTTGTCGATCCCGTGGTGGCAGCTCGGCTTGGGCCTCGTCCTCGCCGCCTTGGCGGGGATCGTGGCGGCAGTTTTCCCGGCCTGGCGCGCCTCCAAGCTCGACCTCCTCACCGCCATCTCCTACGAGTGACCACCCTCCGTAGCCAACTGCGCGCGGAAACCGTAACCGGCGGTCGTACGCGCCAACAGGTGGCGCGGATTGTCGGAGGTTCGTGGCTGACGCCAGCCCGAGCACGTTGATGATCGCCGGTCTGTTCCTTACCTACTCGATCTTTGCCATGTGGTTGACGGTCAACGCCCTGCGCGGCCCCTCTCCCCCGACGGCTCGGCTCCCGGCCCTTTGGCTACCGGCCATCCTCACCGCCGAGCTGGCGCCGCTGTGGCTCATGATCAGGGGGGGGGTCTTGGTATGGTCGACCGCCACGGAAGTAACCGATCGTCCGGTTGGTCGGGCCGGCGCCTTCGTTCTGCTGCTGTCGATGTCCGGCCTCGTGGTGTTGATCGCCCGCAGCCGCCGCGCCATCCGCCTCCTCGGGCGGCCGCGGCTGGCGGTACCCGGATATGCATGGCCATTTCGGATCCCGGAGAGCGTGGAGCGGCGGGAAGACCTTCCCTATGCCGACGGCCTCACGCTTGACCTCTACCTGCCAAAGAATCGCGCCCAACCGGTTCCCGCCCTCATTTACGTGCACGGCGGCGGTTGGAGCGGCGGTAGCCCCCGCCGGGCCGGAAGACCGCTGGTTCACTGTCTGGCGGCGGCGGGTTGGGGAGTCGCCGCCATCAACTACCCACTCAGCCCGGCCGCCACCTTTCCCGACCACTTGGTCGGAGTCAAGCGAGCTGTGGCCTGGGTGCGATCCGCAGGGTCGTCGCATGGTCTCGACTCCTCCCGCCCCGTGATCGTGGGCGGATCTTCGGGAGCCCATCTAGCCGCGCTGGCAGCGCTGACCCCCGGGCGGCCCGACCTGCAACCCGGGTTCGAAAACGACGACACCAGCCTCTCCGCGTGTGTCGGCCTCTACGGCATATACGACTTCGTAAATCGTCACCGCACCCGATTCGACTGGCCGCTGATCCCCCGCCGGGTGATGAAGACCACTCCCCAAGAAAACCCCGCCCTCTACCGGCTCGCCTCGCCGATCGACCAGGTTCACGCCGAGGCGCCCGACTTCCTCCTCCTGCACGGAACCCACGACCCGCTGGTGCCCCCGGCCGAGACCGAACATTTCGTCATGGCGTTGGCAGGTGTCTCTCGCCATCGCGTTGCTTACCTCGAGATCCTCGGCGCCGGCCACTCCTTCGATGCCCTCCACTCGCCTCGCACTGTGGCGACGGCCGCCGCCATCGACCATTTCCTTCGACCCGTACCGGTCGGGTTTCCGCTGGGCATTGACCGCGGCACTCGGCGTGTCCGGGCCAGGGTGTATCGTCGACGGCCATGACGTTCACCATCGGAGTCGGCACGGAAAAGGGCGGTTACCTACTCCGCACCAACGACCGACGATCCTTCTCGGTCACCGGACCGCTGTTCGCCGGCTGGAAGGTAAACGCTTTCGGGCGCGCCTTTGACGGCACCTTCCTCGCCGGTGTCGGGTCGAGCTGGTTTGGAGCCGCCGTACATCGATCCAAGAATCTGGAGAATTGGGAACAGGTGGTCGAGAGTCCGCGCTGGCCCGAAGGGAGCGATCGAAAGCTCAATCATATCTGGACATTCCACCTCGCCGGCCAACGACTCTACGCCGGGGTGGACGAAGCCGGCCTGTTCGCCAGCGACGACTATGGGCTCACCTGGCAGCCGGTCGACGCCCTCAACGAACACCCATCCAGGAAGTCGTGGTTTCCCGGAGCAGGGGGCATGTGCGCTCATCGGATCCTGTCCGACCGAGATCGGCTGTGGGTGGGGATCTCGGCAGTGGGCGTCTTCCGCTCGGACGATGTGGGGGCGACCTTCGAGAGGAAAGACGACGGCGTCCCTCCGACCGTCGATCCGGGTACCGAAGGCGTCGATGAGGCCGGCTGGTGCGTCCACAATCTCTCCGCCGACCCGGCCAATCCTGATCGGATCTGGAGGCAAGATCACCGAGGAGTATTCCGCACCAACGATGGCGGCGACCGTTGGGAGAGGATCGAAAACGGCCTTCCCGCCGGGTTTGGATTCGTCATGGCGAGAGACCGTGCAAGCGGGCGGCTCTTCACGGTGCCGCTGGAGGCCGACACCAACCGACTGCCGGTGGCCGGGCGCCTGGCTGCCTACCAGTCGGATGACGACGGTGACTCCTGGCATGTCTCCGGAACGGGTTGGCCGGCGGCGGAGACCTTCACGGGCGTTCTTCGAGGCGCGGTGGACACCGACGACCGGGGGGGGTTGGCGTTTGGAACGACGGCCGGCAAGGTGTGGACCACCTTCGACGCCGGCGACACTTGGTCAGAGCTGCCTTTTACATTTCCCCGCGTCAACGCGATGGCCGTCTTGGAGAGCTGAGAAATGGCCAAGGCGACGGTCGTGTTGCCGCGTGTCCTCGAACCGGCCACCGGGCCGATTCGTCGCCTCGAGGTGGAGGCCACGACGTTGAGAGAGGCGATCGACGCACTGCTGTCGGAACTTCCCCAATTGCGTGTTCACCTTTTCGACGAGAGCCTGCGCCTGCGCCGCCACGTCCTCTGTTTCGTCGACGGGAAAGGCTCTTCGCTCGAGGAGGATGAAGTAATAACGGACGGTACCGAGATCACCTTCCTTCAAGCGGTGTCCGGTGGGTCGGCCTAAGCTGGCGTCATGAGCAGCCATCTTCGACCCATCGAGAGGCGAATCGTGGGTCTGCGTCAAGCCGGTCAGTCGGTCGAGGAAATCGCCCGTCGCTTGAAGCGGTCACCAGCCCACGTCGAGCGGATCATCACATGGACCCAACTCCCTCACCACCGTCGGGTCCGAAGCGGCCCGAGTCCGTTGTCGCGACGGGTGCTCGCCCTACGCGCCGCCGGGGCCAGCTACGAGGAAATCGCTACAAAGTTCCGGCGCTCGCCGGCCCACATCAAACGGGTAGAAGGCATGGCCTACTTGGCCAAGGGCATCGAGCTGCTGGGCTGAACCGCTTTGGCGGGTCGACTCCACACAAACCACACGGCGTAAACGCCCACCAGGGCAAGGATGACCCGCAGCGGCAGCGAGTCGAGCATCCAGATCGATGCTCCGAGCGACAAGGCGATGGCGGCCGACGACGCCGCTTTGGTGCGAGACGTGAACCCCTCCTTGGCCTGCCAGCCGCGAATGATCTTGCCAAATACTCGATGGTTGCGTAGCCAAGCTTCGAACCGCGGAGAGGACTTGGCGAAGAAGAAGGCGGCCAGGATCACAAAATCGAAGGTCGGGATTCCGGGCAGGAAGCTGAGATAGGCGAACCCAAGACAGACAAACCCGATGACGAGGTAAACACCTCGCACGACCCGAGAACGCGCCACTGCCACGGCGAGGGAAGATACCCGCTTGGGTTCGGACAGCGAGTCGACACGACGTGGGCTCCGGGCCCCCGCCCGGGAAACGGCGAAGGGCGCCGGGCCACCGCCCGGGAAAGGGCGAAGGGCTCCGGGGGCCCCGAACCCCGCCGGCCGCCCGGCAGGAATGCGGCCTCGCAGCTAGCTTCCAATCCAGGAGGAATCGCCATGCCCATCGCTACGCCGGAGAGGTATCGAGCCATGCTCGAGGCCGCCCGCCAGAACGGCTACGCCTTACCGGCTATCAATGTCACCGGTTCGGAGGCCATAAACGCCGCCCTGCGCGGGTTTGCCGAGGCCGAGTCCGACGGGATAATCCAGGTCTCGACGGGAGGGGGTGAATTCCTGTCCGGTACCAAAGTCAAGAACATGGCCTTGGGGGCCCAGGCCATCAGCGAGTTCGCCGAGGTACTGGCACCTAGCTATCCGATCAATGTTGCGCTTCACACCGATCATTGCCAGCCAGAGAAGGTCGACTCCTACATACGACCTCTGCTGGAGGTGAGCAGGGCTCGGCGCTCGGCTGGTCGCCCACCGATCTTCCAGAGCCACATGCTCGACGCTTCGATGCTCCCCCTTGCCAACAACCTCGCTCTGGCTTCCCAGCTTCTCGACGAATGTGCGGCCGTTGACGTCGTCTTGGAACTGGAGATCGGCATTGTGGGCGGCGTCGAGGACGCGATGGACCACCAAGGTGTCGATCGGTCCAAGCTGTACACGAGCCCAGACGACATGGTGGAGGTCGCCCGGAAACTAGGAACCGGCGAACGGGGCCGTTACTTGTTGGCTGCTGTGTTCGGAAACGTTCACGGCGTCTACAAGCCGGGGGCTGTGGAGTTGCGCCCCTCCATCCTCCGGGACGGGCAGATGGCGGTGGAGAAGGAGTTCGGTACAGAAGGAAGGCTTTTCCTGGTGTTCCACGGTGGTTCGGGTTCTAGCCTTGCTGAGATCCACGAAACTCTCGACTACGGAGTCGTGAAGATGAATGTCGACACCGACACCCAATATGCCTTCACCCGGCCGATCGCCGGGCACATGTTCAGCAACTACAGCGGGGTGCTGAAGGTCGATGGCGAAGTCGGCGACAAGAAGGCCTACGACCCGCGCTCCTACCTGAAGACCGCCGAGGTGTCGATGGCGGCCCGCGTGGCGCAGGCATGCGCAGACCTTCGGTCGGCGGGCCGGACACTGGGAGTCTGAAAAGCTGGAGCGGCTCCACCGGACCTGGGTCAATTCGGAACGTTTCGTGCCGCGCCGGTTCGTCCGGCCCCTGCTCGCCTTCACCCAGGTCGAGGCGTCGGCTGGCGTCGTGCTGCTGGGAGCGGCCCTGGCTGCCCTCGTCTGGGCCAACTTGTTCGGGGACTCCTACACGGCCTTCTGGGACACGCGTGCGGTCTTTTCGGTCGGCCTCTTTCGGATCGATCACTCGATGACCCAGTGGGTCAACGAGGGTCTGATGGCCTTCTTCTTCTTCATCGTCGGACTCGAACTCAAGCGCGAGCTCGTTCTCGGAGAGTTGGCCGATCGTCGTACCGCCGTGCTTCCGGCGGTGGCCGCCGCCGGCGGGATGATCGTCCCCGCCCTCCTCTACCTCCTCATTGTGGGGGGGGGAGAAGCCGCGACAGGGTGGGGCATTGCGATGCCCACCGACCTGACCTTCGCGTTGGGCGTGTTGTACCTGATTCCGAGTGTGCCCGTTGGCGCACGCCTGTTCCTGCTTGCCCTCGCCATCACCGACGACATCGGGTCGATCCTGGTAATTGGCCTGTTCTACCCCGCCGGGGTGGAGTGGCAATGGCTGGTCATCGCCGGTTTGCTGCTGACCGCCGTCGCCATCATGTCCAGAGCAGGAATCAGGTCGGTCGTGCCGTATGTGCTTTTGGCGGTCGTGGTCTGGGTCTGCTTTGTCGGCGCCCAAGTCAGCACCTCCATCGCCGCCGTGGCCACGACCTGAACGCCCGAGGTCAGGAACTCGTTTTCACGGCGACGCGCCGCCGAGCGGCTGTACAGCGGATGGGAGCCGCCGTCGTCGGCGAGAGAGACGTCGGTCATGCTATCCACTTCGGTCAGCGCGTAGAACTGAACGCCCGCTTCGGCGGCAGCCTGGCTGACGGGGTCGAGCACGCGGGAGTCGCCATCTGCTAGCGGCGCCACGCCCTTCGAGAGCGCGATCAGCA
>CAYUKI010000022.1:0-13822 GCA_964445235.1 uncultured Acidimicrobiia bacterium
CTTGGCGGCTTCGTAATGATCAACGATCTCGGCGAGGGTCTCAGGCGGAATGGTCTAGGTTTTGGTGGTCGTTGTCGATGTGTTCGTGGTGGATTTGTTGGTGGTGATCATGGGAAGAGTGGTGGTCGGGGGTGGGTTGGTGGTGGTGGTCGTCGGAATCGGGGTCGTAGCGGTGGTGTCGGTGTCGCGCGTCCGGCTCAACGCCCATAGACCGGCCAGCACCAACGTCACCCCGATCGCCACCCACCGCCAGTTCGACCGCCTTGACATTCAGCCTCGCCAAATGGGCCCCGACCGGTGGGGGGCAAGGACCGCCGGGTCCAAGCAGGGCCCGGGGAAGGAGGCGCCGACTCGCACGCCTAGTTCTTCGGCCTTCATCGGTGCCGTCCTGAGGAATCTGGAGGGCGAAGGAGGGCGAAGGGCTCCAGGCCCCCGCCGTGGCTGGCGAAGGGCTCCGGGCCCCGCCGTGGAGGGCGAAGGGCTCCGGGCCCCCGCGTTTCAGGTCGTAGGCTCTCTGCGCAATGGTGTTTCGGTCGCATCTGGTTTCGGCTGCCACCAGCCCATTCGCCCACGCTCCCTATCCCCTCGCCAACAGTCTTGATTATCGAGGAGATCCAGGGTTATTCGGACCGGATTCGGTGAGCTGGCGAGTCTTGGGCGACGTGAGCTCCCTGGTCGGAGGCATCCGGGCGTTGGTGGTCCAAGGTGCCCATCCAGAGGTGGTGGCCGGGGTGGCCGATCATTCGCATTATCGAGATGATCCGCTCGGCCGGTTGTCTCGGACCTCGGCGTACGTCACCGCTTCGACGTTCGGTGCCGGGCCGGAAGTAGAACAAGCGGTGGCAGTCGTGAGGGCGGCCCACCGGGTCGTGCACGGGAGGTCGCACCGTGGCCGTCCGTATTCGGCCACCGACCGGGCCCTGGCCGCCTGGGTGCACAACGTCCTCACCGATTCGTTTTTGAGCGCTTACCGGCATTTCGGTCCGCAGCGGTTGACCCGCTCCGAAGCCGACCAATTCGTCCTCGAGCAGTCGCGTCTCGGCCGGATGTTGGACGCCCACCCATTGCCAGAGACGGCCGAGACGCTGGCGACTTGGATTCGTGATCACCCCGATCTCGGCCCCTCGCCGGGCATGGTGGAGGCGATGAGATTTCTCGGGCGGCCAAGTGGTCTCGGTCCGGGCCAAGCGATCGGATATCGGATCTTATTCGCCGCGGCAGTGGCGACCTTACCTGCCCGGCTGACTCAGCTCCTCGGCGCTGAACCGAGGCCGCAGGCCGAGATCGCAGGACGCAATCTCGTCCGAGCACTTCGGTGGGCACTCGGCTCGTCACCCTCCTGGCACCTGGCGCTAATACGCATGGGCGCTGCCGTTCCTCCTGGGTTGTTCAGGCAACCGCTACCGATCGACGCGGAGGTAGGCGCCACCGGTCGACGGAAATAGCCGAACCGCTGGCCGCTGAACGGGAAGCCGATCAAGGCCACGAACAAGCGATACCCTCCTGGGATGGCCGAAACGTACGACGTGGCGGTGGTGGGGGCTGGCATCGGCGGGGTCTCCGCGGCCTACTTCCTCTCCGTGCGCCACGGACTGAGAACCGTCCTGTTGGACCACCGGCCACCCCTCACACTCACCAGCGACAAGTCAACCGAGTGCTACCGAAACTGGTGGCCAGGCCCCGGTCCTGAGATGGTGGCATTCATGAACCGCTCCATAGACCTGCTGGAGGAGTGGGCGCTGGAATCCGCCAACGCCTTCAACCTCAACCGGCGTGGCTATCTCTTCGTCACCGGCGATCCGGACCGACTGGCGTTGCTGCGGACCGGGGCCGAGGAGACGTCCAGCCTGGGGGGGGGACCGCTGCGATGCCACCCCGGGGGGCAAGATGCGTACCGAGAGTCGCCGGCCGGCGGTTGGGAGGGCCAGCCCACCGGAGCCGACTTATTCGAAGACGGCCATTCGCTCCGGCGTTGGTTTCCCTACGTCTCCGGCCGGGCGGTGGGTGGGGTCCACGTTCGACGGGCAGGGTGGCTGTCGGCGCAGCAGTTGGGCGCCTATCTACTGGAGAAGGGCCGAGATGCCGGGCTGGCGGTCTTGGCAAGCCAAGTGGTGGGCATCGAAGGAGAGCCTTCGCCGCTACTGACCCTCGCCGACGGCAGCAGACTGAGACCCGGAGCGACCGTCGTCGCCGCCGGGCCAATGACCAACGAGGTATTGGCAATGGTGGGTGCAACCCTTCCCTTGCACTCCGAGTTGCATCGGAAGATTGCCTTCCGCGACCACCTCAACGTGATCCCCAGAGAAGCTCCGCTGGTTATCTGGTCGGACCCCCAACGCCTCCCCTGGAGTGCCGAGGAGGCCCAATGGTTGGCCGCCGACGCCGACGGCCAGGTGCTGCTGGAAGAGCTCCCCGGCTCACCGCATTTCCGCCCGGAGGGAGGAGTGGGCTCCAACTGGGTGCTGGCGCTCTGGGAGTTCCGCCGGGACAGGAGAGCCCCGGTCTGGCCGCTCCCCGACGACCCGGTCTACACCGAGGTCATAATGAGAGGTCTGGCCACCTTGGTGCCCGGTCTCGGTGGATACCTCGAACGGCTCCCCGCCGCCATGGTGGACGGCGGCTATTACATGAAGACTGCGGAGAACCGCCACCTGGTGGGACCCACCGACATCGGAGGCGTGTGCGTGGTTGCCGGCTTGTCCGGGTTCGGGGTGATGGCGGCGGCCGCGGCTGGGGAGCTGGTCGGGTTGCACCTCACCGGTGGAGAGTTGCCCGATTACGCCTGGGCTTTCCTGCCCTCCCGCGACCAGGACCCCCGCTATATCACCCTGATGGCGAACCAACAGAGCTCAGGCCAGCTCTAGCCGCTTCGACCTCGGCCAACATGGGCTTTAGACCGA
Organism: uncultured Acidimicrobiia bacterium; assembly: GCA_964445235.1. Classification (GTDB taxonomy): domain Bacteria; phylum Actinomycetota; class Acidimicrobiia; order Spongiisociales; family ZC4RG35; genus CAYUKI01. The sequence goes on from CAYUKI010000022.1 coordinate 2,901, forward strand.
GCAACCCGCTGGCCTCGATGCCGTCCTCGACCTCGGCCAAGTAACGCTCTCTCACCGACCCGAGAGCATTGGCGGCGAGGGCGGCTCTCACGCAGGCGCCCAACACCAACTGTTCCCAACCGCCCAGCTGTTCGAGGACGAAGGCGGCGTGGGCTTCCGTCTGCTCGTAGTCACCTCGGCGGGCGGCGTCGACGGCGGCCGTGAACTCCCGACTGACCGCTGCCATTGTGGTGTGGCGTTGCAAACGCCCTGCCATCTGCGTCGCTTCGGCGAGAGCCATGTCATCCCGGGCCAGCGCTGCGGCGATGGCGAACCCCAATACCTCGTAGGCTCGCTCGAACGGGCCGGCGGCCGCGTGGCGGCAATGAGGCAAGGCCTCGGTGAACCGCCCTCGAAACACCAGCAGACTCCCGCGGGCTTCGGAAAGACTCTGGGCGATCTGGCGAGCTGTCTCACCAGCCCCGATCTGCTCGGCCCTCTCCATGTGTTGATCTGAGGTGACGTAGTCACCCAAGAGGGCGTGGTATTTGGCCCAGAGGAGCTCGATGGAGAGGTCATAGAAACCCTGGCCCCCCGAGACGATGGGCGATTCGAGGTATTGAAGAGCCATGCTCGGTTTGCCAGATCCGAGGTAGTAGCCGGCCAAGGCCACCGAGTACCAGATCACCTGGTTGCGGGCACCGAGCCGGATTCCCTCGGCAAGCGCCTCTGTAGCGGTGGCGAGGTAGGCCTGGGGGTCGTCCTCTCCGAGCAGGAACCCCAGGTTGTTGAGGGCTCGGCTCCGGGCGGCATGTAGCCCCTTGGCCCGAGCGAGATCCAGCGCCTCACGGAGGAGGGCCCGGCCCTCGATCACCCTGCCCACGTCCCCGAGAATGCTTCCTTTTGTGACCAAGGCGTCGGCGATCAGCCCATCGATACCGAGCCGCTCGGCCCCGCTGAGGGCCCTTTCGACCATCGCCAACGCGTCTTCGGCACGGCTGGTGAGCATGTACGACCTGGCCAGCTCGGCGGCACCGGCCACCCAATCCGGCGAATCGGTGCGATCCGCCTGGCTGGTCATGACCGGTTCGAGCACGGCAAGCGCATCGTCGGAGCGCAGAGCGTCGTTGTTGATACGAGCGAGCACCCTCGCCGTCTTCATCCTGGTGCGGTCGTCGCCGGCCGTCAGCGCCCACCGGTGAGCCCGTTCGACGTATTCGGCGGCGTCGTCGAACTGGGCGAGCCGGCCGTGGGCGGTGCCGGCCAACAACAGGAACTCCAGGTTCGCCGATTCGGTCGCGACAATCCTCAAGGCCTCTCGACAAAGTTCGATGACCCGCTCGTAGGAGTGGAGCGCAAAGGCCCGTTCGGCTGCCACGGAGAGGGCCTTCGCCGCCTCCTCTCGGAGGGCATCGGCTTCTCGGCCTGCCGACGAGGCACCGAGGGCTTCCAAGAAATGAGCCGACGCCACCCCGGCAAGCTCGGCGCCGGAGAGCCCAGCGAAGTACCGACCGGCGGCGGCATGGCCGGTCCGACGCGGCTCCCGGCCCAGCCGACCATGAGCAACGTCGCGCACCAAAGACTGCACGAAGCTGTAGCTCCCCCGCTCGCCAGAGCGAGGATCTCTCACCATATCGATGAGCTCCTTGCGAATGAGGGCCGGCAGCATGGACTCGACGTGCTCGACCGGGAGGTTGCTCACCGCGGCCAGCGACTCGGGCGTGAAATTGAGACCGATGATGGAGGCATGCTGGAGAAGGCTGCGCTCGTCGGAACTCAATTGGTCCAGGCGAGCCCCGATGACCGCTTGGAGGCTGTCCGGCACCGAGACTTCGGAGATATCGCCCACCACCGCGCAGAAACACCCCCCTTCTTCTTCAACGAGGACGCCGTCGGCGATCAACTTGCGCACCAACTCGATGGCGTAGAGGGGGATGCCGCCGGCTCGGTCGACCACCGACTTCGCGACCTCCTCGGTGATCCCGGGGACGAGACCCAGCACCAAGCTCTTCATCGCCTCGTTGGTCAGGGATCCGAGGTGGATCGAAACGAATCCTCGGCGTCCGGAGCCCCAACCGGGCCGTCTTGTCAGCAGTTCCGGCCGGGCCGCGGTGACCACGAGGATGGGGTGATGTCGGGACCAGTCGGTCAACTCCTCCACGAAGTCGATGAGAGCCTCATCGGAGTGTTGGAAATCCTCGAAGACCATCACGGTGGTCCCTCGCCCGGAGATTCCCTCGAAGAACGAGCGGAAAGCGGCGAACTGCTCGGCGCGCTCCCCCTCGGGCGACGGTCCCAGACCAAGCAACCCCACCAGGTTGGCCTCGACCCAGGCGCGATCACCGGCAGCGACGAACTCGGCCACGCTCGCCGCCAGCCTGGACTTGGCGGTGGCATTGTCGTCGGAGGGAGCGATGCCGGCCCGGCTTCTGACCATGTCGGCGAGCGCCCAGAAGGCCAGGCCGTCTCCGAGGCTGGGTGACCGGCCTCGGTGCCAGTAGGTCGGCGCGACCAACCCATCGATGTATTTCTCCAGTTCCCAAATGAGCCGGGACTTGCCGACCCCGGCTTGGCCGATCACCGAAGCAAGGCGGGAGCGGTTCTCCTTGCCGGTGGCGTGGAGCAGATCCTTCAGATGGCGGAGGTCCTCGTCCCGCCCCACGAACGGGGCTTCGACAGCCTCGCCCCGATAGCGTCCTCCCCGGGCCGCCGTCACCCGTTCGGCCCGCCACGCCTCGACCGGCTCGGACCTGCCCTTGAGCTGGAGCGAACCGAGCGAAACGAAACGAACCGCATCCTTGACCAGCCGGTAGGTGGTCCCGCCAACCACCACCGCCTTGGGTTCGGCGATCGCCTGCAGGCGCGACGCAGTGTTCACCAGATCGCCCACGACCATCCCGGTCCCGTTGCCGCCGGGGGACACTGATGCCTCCCCGCTTGCCACCCCCCCCCGAAGGGCGAATCCTTCGATGCCGAGACGAGCGCCGAGCTTGTCGACCATGTCGATCAGCTCCAGACCGGCGCGCACCGCTCGCTCGGCGTCGTCTTCACGCGCCAGCGGTGCGCCCCAGACAGCCATCACCGCGTCCCCGATGAACTTCTCCACGACGCCGCCGAAACGCTCGACGATTTCCCGGGCGGCTGCGAAATAGTCGGACAGCACTTCCCGGACCTCTTCGGCATCTCGATTCTCCGCAAAACCCGTGTAACCGACCAGATCGGCAAATAGGACCGACACCAACCGACGCTCCGGATGCGTCGGTCCGTCTGGCCCCGGTTCAAGGCCGACAAGTCGAGTGCCGCAGTTCCCACAGAAACGATGGTCGGGAGGGTTCTTGGCACCGCACACCGAGCACAGGAGATAGAGCGATGTCCCACATTGGCCGCAAAAGGCGACCTCTTCCCGATTCTGACCGCCGCAGCTCGGACACGTCATGTACAGAAGGCTACCGGGGGAGCTGGAGCGGCTCGACGGGTGGCCGGTCAGGGCACCGGGGTCCATTCGGTCCGGAAGGAACCGGTCACCGACACCGCCGTGCCGTCCGCACCGACCGCAGCCGCCTGACAGAGGAAGTCCCTCACCCCGGTGCTCCATTCGTAGGGCGAAACCGGTCGACCGACCGCCACGATCGAGAGGCTGCCGGGGATGGCCCCATAACGTCCGAGTAGGTCTTCACAAGCCGAGTCGGCGAATTCCATCCCCGGGCGGATTCCCGGGAAGGCCGCGCCAGGCCCATCCGGGAAGTCGGCGCTGCCGATGATCTCGGCGGGGTGGGGATCCTCGCAATCGACGCGGACATCACCCCGCGCGCAGTCGCCGGTCGTCAGGTCACTCGGATGGTCGGCGGCAGCACTGGTCAGCCGGCCTCGTTCCGGAACCACTCCTTCGGGGCCGCCCAGATAGACCATGCAACCCAGGTAGCGGGCCCCCAACTCCCATTCAGCTTGATTGGGCAGATAGGTGACCATCTCGATAGTGGTATCGCGATCCAGTCCACCCACGATCGCATCGAACCTCCCGCCACATCGGAGATCGGCACGGTCGACCATTGCCTCTTCCCCGGGATATGGGGCGTCTGGGCCAGCGGCCAGCTCCTCGACATGAATCACCTCATGACTGTGGATGGCCTCGCAGTGGGAGAGGTGCAGCTCGCCGAAGGGGGCAAAGGGCACGCCGGTATCGGGGAAAGGAAAGCCCAGACAATCGCCGCTTTGCCATATGTAGGGCTTGGCGGAGTCCATCAATCTGACCACGATCGGGTCGGTGAGGTCGGCGTCTCCAACCGCTAGAAACAGGTGGGTGGGCGTCGACCAGAAGGTCCATTGCTGATCGACTTGTTCGATTCGATTGACCGGCTGGCCGGCGACCTCGTCTTTGGTCGGATCGGCCCTACTCAGGGCAGCGGCCACCCCGGCGGCAACAGCGGGATCGCCACGGACCTCACCGTCCAACAGAAACGAAATCACCGCCACCGGCGGCTCGGTTCCCACCTGAGCGGGAACAATGGCAGCAAAGATATCTGCCCTAACGGCCGCAAAGGGCACCATCAGGCCGTCGAGCCGAGTCGATTCGAGATCGACGATGCCGAGGCCGGCGATCGCCGCCAGCGGCCGGAAGGCCAGGGTGGTTGGATCGACGATGAGGCGCGCCAGAACCGGGTCGAGGCCATCTCGGGAGGTCTGGTCGAAAAAGCGAGTCCAATCGATCTCCACCAGCTCGCCGATCTCCGCTGTTCCCCCTCCGCGCGGATCCGACACCTGGTACGTGGCGTTGACGGTGGCCGTCACGCGATTGTCGATCACGAATCCCAAACCTGGATTGAAGCGCATCTCGGCTGCCAGCTCGATCGATTCGATGCTCACCGTCCCCGAGGCCACGCTGGGTAGCCGGTCGAGGATGGTGACGTCGGCGGTCCCGGGGAGCACAGGCCGCCCGGCGGCGAGTTCGATCGGAACCATTACTACTGGGTCGACCCGACCGGCAACGTCGAGGAGGAGGTCAGCACCATCGCGGCCGGTGACCTTCACCTCCAGCGGCAGGACCGATCCGAGGGGCCCGGGCACTTCCACCTCCCATCGATCGCCGACATCGATCACGACATCGGTGAGGGGTGGGCCAACGGCGACGAGCGGGGCGATTCCGGAGATCTCGACTCCCACCGCCCCCGGAGAGCCGCTCTTCCCGACCCGGATATGACCGAGTTCGTCGATCTGAAAGGGGGGGCCGGCCCGGCGGTTGCTTAGCGCGGTGATCTCTTCGGAAGAAAAGGCTCGATCGAACTCTTCGCCACCAATAGTGCCGGCGATGAACCCGCTGGTGGCCGTGAAGACATCCACCAGCTCGGTGGCCAGCACGGCCGTCTCGGCAATGCCTTCGAGGGTGACTTCGGTCGTTGAGTCGACGATGCCCGCCGCCTCCAGACCATCGGCGAGAGCAGACCCGTCTGCCACCGCCACCCGGAGTTCATGACGGACAACGATCTCGGAATTCCAGGTCATCACCGAACCGGGCGAGAGACCGTAAACGAGGCGGCGAGGTCCAACCTCCGCCGACGTGGTGGAAGAGGTAGAAACCGTCGGGAGGCTCGCCCGAGTCGGAGGCTGCTGCCGCGTGCAGCCAGTCACAACAATCCCGATGACCAAGACGGCCGACATCCGTCTCACCGGTCAATCCTTGGTGAAGTAGTCGCCCGACTGATACCGGCCGGTCTTGAGCCAGCGAATCTGCATGAGCACGTCGTTGAGAAGCGTGGAGGCCCCGAAACGGAAGAGCTCTGGCGTCATCCAACTTCGCCCGAGGGTCTCATTGAGCACCACCAGGTATCGAATGGCTTCCTTGGCGGTGCGGATTCCTCCTGCCGGCTTCATGCCTACGCGCACCCCGGTCGCGCCATGGAAGTCGGCGATGGACTCGAGCATGACCAGGGTGACCGGCAGCGTGGCGGCAGGAGTGATCTTGCCGGTGGAAGTCTTGATGAAATCGGCGCCGGCGGCCATGGCCAGCATCGAGGCCCGGCGAACTGCATCGAGACTACCCAACTCGCCGGTCTCGAGGATAACTTTGAGACGGGCCCCGCCGCCGGCCTCCTTCACCTGGCGAATCTCGTCGAAGACGTGGAAGTAGTCGCCAGCCAGAAAAGCGCCCCGGTCGATAACCATGTCGATCTCGTCGGCACCCCCCGCCGCCACCGCCTTGGTCTCGGCCACCTTCAGCCGAGTGTCCACTTGTCCGGACGGGAAATAGGTGGCAACTGCGGCGATTTTCACCGTTGATCCTTCCAGGGCGTCCCGCGCATACCGGACCATGGCCGGATAGACGCAGACCGCCGCCACGGAGGGAATCGAGGGGTCGATGGGGTCGGGACGGATGGCTTTGGCCGACATCTGGGCAACCTTGCCCGGCGTGTCCTTTCCCTCCAGAGTGGTGAGGTCCATCATGCGGACGGCCAGGGTCAGAGCTTCCAGCTTCGATTCTTTCTTGATGGAGCGGGTCGACAACGTCGCCACGCGCTCGGTGGCTCCGACCTCGTCGACGCTCGGTACGGACCTGAGGAAGGCGGCGAGCGACGACTTGGTGACCGGGCCGGTGAAGAGAACCCCGCCCGGCTTGGTTGCCGGTAGCGCCATAACGGTAAGGATGCTAATGGAGGTCCCGAATCCGACGGGGTGGGCCCTACACCTAGGTTTGTCCCCATGCAGCAGGGGGTTCGTAGGATCCGGGCTATGACCGGCACGCTGATTCTTCGCCCCGGCCGGGAGGCGTCGGTCCGCCGCCGCCACCCCTGGATATTCAGTGGAGCCGTCGGATCGCTCGATGGTGAACCAGAACCAGGCGGGGCGGTGAAGGTGCTTTCGGCCGACCGGGAATGGCTGGCGTGGGCGACGATCAGCCCGTCGTCACAGATCCGAGCCCGCATCTGGTCCTGGGATGAAGCACAACCCATCACCGAAGAGCTGATCAGATCGAGGGTGGCCGCCGCCGTGGCGGGACGCGCCCATCTGGCATTTGCGACCAATGGAGTCCGGCTGGTCTTCGCGGAAAACGACCACCTCCCCGGTGTGGTTGCCGATCGTTATGGCGAGTTTGTGGTGGTCCAACTCCAGCATTCCGGGGCCGACCGGTACCGCCGCGTGCTCATCGACGCGCTCGCCTCCCTCCCGGGGGTGACCGGCGTGCTGGATAGGTCAGATCCTGACGTTCGTGAGGGGCTGTCTCCGCGTTCGGGTACGGCGGCGGGAGCTACCCCACCCGCGACGGTCGAGGTGTGGGAGAAGGCCGAAAAGCTCAGATGGTCCTTCGAGGTGGACCTCCATAGTGGCCACAAGACGGGCTTCTATCTGGACCAACGCCACAACCGGACCGTGGTGGCCTCGCTCGCAGCCGGCCGTCGAGTCCTGGACGTGTTTTGCTACACGGGTGGTTTTACGGTGGCCTCGCTGGCTGGGGGCGCCCAAAGCGTCCTGGCGGTCGATTCGTCCCGACCCGCACTCCAACTCGCCGCCAGGAACCTCGCTCGCAACCAACTGGCCACGGCCGAGCTGGTCCCGGCCAATGCGTTTGATTATCTCCGCTCCCTACGCGACACCGGTCGTCTCTTCGATCTCGTGATCGTCGATCCTCCCAAGCTGGCCGCCTCCGCCGCCAAGGTTATGGCCGCCTCCCGCGGCTACAAGGATCTCAACCTGGCGGCCATCGCCCTACTCGCTCGGGGCGGTCACCTCGTGACGTTCTCATGTTCGGGGGCGATCGACGCCGCCCTTTTTCAGAAGATCGTCTTCGGTGCCGCCCTCGACGCCCGCCGGGACCTCTGGATCGAGGCGCGACTCAGCCAGCCGAGCGACCACCCGGTGTTGTTGACCTTCCCCGAGGGGGAGTATCTGAAGGGACTGGTGCTACGAGTCGGGTGACTCAGCGACCGCGGGTGTACCCGCCACGACGCTGGCCGCCGCCGGCGCCGCCCCGGCCACCGCCGGATCGCGAACCGCCGCCGCCACCGCCACCACCACCACCGCCGCCACTGCCGGAGCGGTAGCCACCGCCGCCGCCACCGCCGGAGCGGTAGCCGCCGCCACCGCTAGAGCCTTCACGATCTCGCGGTCGAGCCTCGTTGACGACGAGCTTGCGACCGTCGATGTCGTGACCGTTGACGGCCGCGATCGCAGCCTTGGCGATGTCGTCGGCCATCGTCACGAACGCGAAGCCACGTGACCGCCCGGTTTCCCGGTCGGTGATGACCTGGGCGTTTTCCACCTCACCATGAGGTTCGAATAGTTTGCGAATGTCCTCGGAGCCGACGCCCCAGGGCAAATTGCCTACATAGATCTGCACGTGAACTTCTCCTGTGATCTTGGGGTCGTCGTGCGCCCGCTTTGGGCAGCCAATACGATAGCGACTTACGGGGCCTACCGGCCAGTGGACTTTTCGGGGCCTCCCGGCCCTGGCTGGCCAGGCCTATCAGGGCGCTAGTGCCGGCGCTATTTCTCGGCCGGGATCGACCCCAACCGGCCGGCCCGGAAGTCGTCGAAGGCGGTGATGATCTCTTCTCGAGTGTTCATAACGAATGGCCCATAGCGGACTACCGGTTCATGGAGCGGCGCGGCCGCCCCGAATAACCCCTCCAAGCCGTCGGGTCCGGCTGCCACCCTCACCCTCCCCCCCCCGGGCGCAAACACGGCGATGGAGCCCTCGGGAAGCTGTGCTCGCTCCACCCCAGTCTCGCCTGCGCCGCGAAATGCGTACATGAAGGCGAGATCGTCGGGCTCGACTTCCAACTCGACTTCGCTATCGGGATAGACCTTCACATGTAGGTAGGTGACGGGAAGGTGAGTATCGGCCGGTCCGGTCGTCCCCATGGCATGGCCTCCGATGACCACTATCGACCCGCCTCCCATTGTCACCACTGGCATGTCCTGAGCGCGCAGGTCCTGGTAACGAGGCGGCCGCATCTTGTCTCTTTTGGGAAGGTTGACCCACAATTGGAAACCGTGCACCCGGCCTCCACTCGTCAAGATGAGGTCTGACGGCATCTCGGAATGAACGATGCCCGCGCCCGCCGTCATCCATTGCACGTCGCCGGGTGTTATCAGGCCGTGATTTCCCATCGAGTCCTTGTGCTCGACCTCTCCGTCCAGCACATAGGTGACGGTCTCGAAGCCGCGATGCGGATGGTCGGGCGCACCCTTCGCCTCGCCCGGTGCGTTGTCGGAAGGACCCATTTCATCGAGGAGCAGGAACGGTCCGATGTGGTCGACCTGATATGGAAACGGCCGGCGGACCCGAAAGCCTTCTCCTTCGAGGGTGCGAACAGAGTCGACCGTGGCGTAAACGGGGCGAAGGTCTGCAAGGTTCATCGTCGGGTCCAACGACAAACTCGCCGGGCGCATTCCCCACCGGGCGGTAGCCTCCCAGACCGATGCCTCGTCACATCCTCGTCGCCGTCGCCTGGCCCTACGCCTCAGGTTCGTTACACCTGGGCCACCTGGCCGGCGCCTACCTGCCCGCCGACATTTTCGCTCGATATCACCGCTTGGCCGGCAATCGGGTACTGATGGTCTCCGGTAGCGATGCCCACGGCACTCCCATCACCATCAAAGCAGACCAGGAGGGGGTCAGCCCGGCGGAGATCGTCGCCCGTTATCACCCTGAGATCCTTGGCTACTGGCGGGATCTCGGCATCTCCTTCGACCTGTTCACGACCACCCTCACCGACAACCATCGCGAGGTCACCTGGGACATCTTCCGCAAGTTGCGGGCGGCCGGTTACGTCGTCGCCGGCACGAGCCTCCAGTTCTTCGACCCGGATAGGCAACGTTTCCTCCCCGATCGCTACGTGGAGGGCACTTGTCCCCACTGCGGATACAACCGGGCACGGGGAGATCAATGCGAAAATTGCGGGAGGACCCTGGACCCCGACCAGCTCATCAACCCCAGGAGCTCGCTGTCCGGGGCCACCCCCGAGAAGCGGGAGACCCAGCATTACTTCCTGCGCCTGGGCGCCTTCACCGAAGCGCTGCGCACCTGGCTCACGGGCCAGACGACCTGGCGGCGCCACGTCCAGAATTGGGCATTGGGCATGGTGGCGGAAGGCATGCCGGACCGCGCCATCACCCGTGACTTGTCATGGGGCATACCGATACCCACCGAAGCCGACACCCTGGGCAAGGGAAAGGTGATCTACGTTTGGTTCGAGGCGGTCATCGGATACCTATCGGCGGCGAAGGAATGGGCAGCGCGATCGGGTGACCCGCAGGCCTGGCGGCTCTGGTGGAACAACCCGGAAGCCGAGTCGTATTACTTCGTGGGGAAGGACAACATCCCGTTCCACGCCGTCGTCTGGCCGGCCATGCTCATGGGGTACGGCGAGCACAACCTCCCCACCGATGTTCCCGCCAACCAATACGTCACCTTCAAGGGTGCCAAGGCCTCCAAATCCATGGGGGTGGGTCGCCCGATCGCCTGGTACGCGGCCCGATTGCAACCCGACGCGCTGCGTTATGCCATTGCGGCTGTACTTCCCGAGCAGGGAGACACCGACCTATCCGACGATGACATCATTCGCCGCGTCAATGACGAGCTGGTCGCCACCTGGGGCAATCTGGTCAACAGGGTCGTCTCTCTGTGCCACCGATACTTCGACGGCCGGGTTCCCGCCCCCGGCGAAGCTGACGACCGGGATAACGCCATGCTGGCCGCGGTCGCCAAGGCCCTGGCGGCCACCGGTCAACACATCGAAGCTGTCGAGCTGCGGGCCGGCCTGCGGGCGGCCTTTGATGGCGCCGCCGCCGTCAACGGCTACCTCAACGAAGTCGCTCCTTGGCAGACCGCCCGAACCGACCTTGCCCGAACCGGGTCGATCCTGGCGGCGGCCTTGTCGGCGATTGCCAGCCTGGCGGTGGCGCTGGCCCCCTATCTACCCTTCTCGACCGACCAGGTCTGGGGTCTG
>CAYUKI010000023.1:0-13731 GCA_964445235.1 uncultured Acidimicrobiia bacterium
CAGGGGCGTCGTGGGCCGACGAGACCCCACGATTATTTACCAGACGGTGCACTAGGTTCAGAGGGTAGTCCGCCATCCCCCTGCGGTGGCCGTGACCGCTCGAGTCACGCCGCAGGCGCGGGCAGCAGCCTCAAGCGTGCCGCCGGTGGTAACGACGTCATCGACCAGAACTGTGGCCGGGTGGATTGCTTCTTTGAGTCGGAAGGTGGGCGGGGTTCTCTCCTTCCGCCGCCGCCCCGCCGATTGGGGCGTCCACCAAGCGCTGGCGAGATCGAATGTCACGGGGAGACCGGTCAAACTGCCGACTTTGGTTGCCAACAGTGCGGCGGCGTCGATGCCATACCGCCAGCGCCGGCCGAAGCTGCGAGGAATGGGAGCCAGAGCTATTGCGTCGGCAGGCAACAGAGCTGCCATCGCCTCGGCCAGTGGCCCCGCCGCGGCGGGGAGGGCGTGGTACTTCAGGCGGGCAACCAGGATCCGAGCCGCTCCGGAATGATGAAAAGCCGACCAGACGAGCAGACCCGAAGGAAGGCGCCGAACCGGGACCTCCTCAAGTTCGGATCGACATTGCCGGCACAACCGATCTGGGCTCAACGCCGCACAAGCGAGACAGACCACCTCCCGACCCTACGTTTCGACACTGACAACCCCGGTCGTGCGCGTCTCTACCCACGGGTTTGGTGGGTGGGAACGCGCAGGGAGAGGCCGTCGCTAGGCGTACAAACCGCCGGCCAGGTACTTGAGACCGGAGTCGCACTGCACGGTGACGACGCGGTGGCCCGCGCCAAGGTCGGCGGCCACGGTCCTGGCGGCCATGAGATTCGCCCCGGTGGAGGGACCGCTCCAAATGCCATCTGCAAGGGCTGTCCGCCGAGCCTCGGCCATGGCCTGTTCGGTCGAGACCGTCACCACCGAATCGAAGGCGTCGAGGCCGAGCAGGGGCGGACGGAACCCGACGCCCCCCCCCTCGATCCTGTGGGTGCCGGCCGAACCTCCGGAGAGGACCGCCGACTCGGTCGGCTCGACCGCGACACGACGCATCTTGGGGTAGACCTCACCCAGGGCGGTGGTGACCCCGATGAAACAACCGCCGGTGCCGATGTAGCCGCAGTAGGCGTCGATCGGTCCTTCGACTTGCTCGATGATCTCAGCGCCGAGGCTGCGGTACCCCTCGATCATGTCGCGATTGTTGAACTGATCGGTGGCATATGCACCCTCCGCCGTAGCGATCTCGGCGGCGCGGGCGCGCAGGCGCGGAATGAGATCGGGGGTAATGCCGCCCGGGCTATCGATCAACTCCACCCGCGCCCCGAATGCCAGCATCGTGCGGATCTTCTCGGCGGCGAAGGCGTTCGACGACACGATGAAGAGCGGATACCCCTTCACAGAGCAGACGAGGGCAAGGGAGCTACCGGTGCTCCCACCGGTATACTCGACCACCGCCTGGCCGGGTTTCAGCGCTCCCCGACGTTCGGCTCCCTCGATCATTGCTAGGGCCATGCGATCCTTGTAGGAGCCGGTCGGATTGGCCGCTTCCAGCTTCACCCAGACCTCGGCTCCCTCCCCACGAATCCGTACGCAGGGGGTCCGACCGATGCCAGCCAGCACTCCGGGCCTGCCTTGGGCGTCGGGCCCCTGCTCGGCGAACAGGGTCACGTTCCCTGCCGCCAACTCGCCAGGTAGGCCCGTTGCTCGTCGGTCAACACCTCCAAACCGGCGCCGAGGTGGGCGAGCTTGATACGGGCGACCTCCCGGTCGATTTCATCGGAGAGCTTGTAGATCCCCGGAGCCAGGGTGCCGGCTCGTTCCACGAGATATTCGGCGGCCAGGGCCTGGATGGAGAAGGACATATCCATTACGTCGGCGGGGTGGCCCTCGGCGGCGCCCAGGTTGACGAGGCGCCCCTCGGCCGCCACCAGGATCCGACGACCATCGGAGAATTGGAATTCCTCGAGGTTGGCTCGCACCGGTCGGCGAGTCACCGCCATCTCCGCCAGCCTCCCCAGGTCGATCTCAACGTCGAAATGGCCGGCGTTGGCCAGCACCGCCCCGTCCTTCATGGCCAGGAAATGGCGTTCTCGCAGAACGTGCTTGTTCCCGGTGACGGTCAGAAAGACATCCCCTTTGGGAGCGGCCTGATCGGCGGTGAGGACTTCGTAACCGTCCATGGCGGCTGCCAAGGCCCTGACGGGGTCTACCTCCACGACCACTACCCGGGCACCAAACCCGTCCGCCCGGTCGGCCACCCCCCGCCCACAATCGCCGTAGCCGACCACCACCACGGTTGACCCGGCCAGGAGCAGGTTGGTTGCCCGGATGATCCCATCGATGGCCGACTGGCCGGTTCCGTAGCGGTTGTCGAAGAGGTGCTTGGTGGCCGAGTCGTTGACCGCCACCACCGGTAGACGCAAAGTCCCCTCTTCGTGCATCGCCCGCAGGCGAATGACCCCGGTGGTGGTCTCCTCGGTCGAACCGATCGGAGTGAGGTCGGTCCGGTCGGTGTGGAGGAGGGTGACCAGGTCGGCGCCGTCGTCCATGGTGATGTCGGGCTTGCGGTCGAGCACGGCGTTGATGTGCCGGTAGTAAGAAGCCGAGTCCTCGCCGCGAATGGCGTAAACGGGAATGCCCATCGACACCAAAGCCGCGGCCACGTCGTCCTGAGTCGAAAGCGGGTTGCTGGCGCACAGCGCCACATCCGCCCCCCCCTCCCTGAGCATCAGCATCAGGTTGGCCGTCTCGGCGGTGACGTGAAGGCAGGCAGCCACCGAACGTCCGGCCAGCGGTCGCGTCCGGGCGAAGCGGTCGGCAATCGTGCGCAACACCGGCATCCTGCGACCGGCCCACTCGATCCGGCGTCGCCCGGTCTCCGCAAGACCCGCATCTGCGATGTCGTAATCCATCATGTACTCCTCAATCATGAACCGCTCGCACTGGCGGCGAGCCGAGCCTTCAGCTGCTCGATCAGCTCATAAGGCATGGGGTCCCGACCCGTTTCGGCGGCGAGCGCTACCGATACCAGGTCGCCCATCACCGCCAGCGACAGCATACGCGAGAGGATCGAGTCCCCCACCGACCACACTTGGGCGATCGGCACCGCCCCGCCGCTGGTCAGCTCCGTGGTGAGGGTAATCCGAGCCGCGATCGCCGGTGATTCCTCGCGGTCTCGCAAGGTGACGATCCCAACGTGGAGCCCGGTGGTCTGGTCCCACCCAAGGATCTCGTTGTGGTCGAGTTCGGGATAAAGGCTCCACCACGCCGGCGCCTTGGCGTTCTCGTTGATCTGGGTCTTCCATCTTTGGGCAGGAGGAGCGGTCAACCCTGAGGAGGCGTGAACGATGGTGATCCGGCCCACCAGCCGAGAGGCGATCGTGGCCGCCTCGGCGTGATAGGCACCGTCCTCGGCGACCAGATCCGCGACCACAGCCGCCGCCTCGAGCAGGTCCTTTCTGGGGGCGGGAAGGAGAGAGGCGCCGCTCAGAACCGAAAGCAGACCGCTGAGCATCCAGCCGAGCGCAGCCCGGGGGGGGGCGCCGGACGGAACGGTCACATGAGACCAGCCCTTGGCCCTGGCCATGGCCGCCAGCTCGCCACCGCCACCGACGCTGGCGACCGACAGCCCGGCGGCGTGAGCCTCGGCGACCACGGAAAGTGTCTCTTCGGTGTTCCCCGAATAGGACAGCCCGACCACCAACGGGACCTGCGCGGCCGACCACGCCGGCAGGCCGTAGCCCTTCTGGACGACCAGTAAACGATGGTGGCGGGCACACAATTCGGCGGCGAAGTCGGCGGCGATGCCGGATCCCCCCATGCCGGCCACCAACGCCATCGGGGCCGGAGACAGATCGGGCACTGACAGGTTGGCTCCCCACCGGAGCTGCTCCGGCAGGGCGGCTACCAGTCGCTGCATGGCCTCAACCGCCATCGACCAGCATCACCGGTATGCCGTCTTGAACGGGGTAGGTCCGCCCGCATCCGGTGCAGCGAAGGCATGACTCTGCTTCGACCTCGACCAGTTCTGACCGACAGGCCGGGCACACCAGGATCTCCAACAGTTCGGGGGGGATGAGTGCCATTAGTCCTCCAAGAAAGGGCTGACCGCGGCCACCAAGTCCTCCACCGTCCGGCGGTCGGCGGCCTCGGCATTGAGCCGGACGTAGGGTTCGGTGTTGGACGGACGCAGATTGAACCACCGGTCGGGCCATGAGACCGTGAGCCCGTCGAGTCGATCTTGTTCGGTGTCCCGAAAGGCTGCCGCCACCACCTCGATCCTTTGCTGGGGGTCGACAACTTTGAAGTTGATCTCTCCGGAGGCGACGTAGGGCTCAACCTCCCGGCGCAGCTCAGAGAGCCGGCGACCGGATTCGGACAGCACCTGGAGGAGAACCAGCATTGCCAGCATCCCGGAATCGGCCCGATAGTTGGCGCGGAAGTAGTAGTGACCGCTGTGCTCGCCGCCGAAGACGGCTCCGGTCTCCGCCATAACCGCCTTGATGTAGGAGTGGCCCACTCTGGTCCTGATGGGTCGGCCACCGGCAGCCTTCACGATCTCGGCCACGGCCCTCGAGGTGACGAGATTGTGGACGATGGCTGCCCCAGGTTCTCTCGCTAGGAACCAACGCGCAATCAGGGCCGTAGTTGTGCTGCCCGACAGTGGCACCCGCTGATCGTCAATGAAAAAGGCTCGGTCGGCGTCGCCATCGAATGCCACGCCGAGATCGGCGCCTTCCCGCTCCATGAGGGCGGTGAGATCCACCAGGTTCTCGGGCCGCAGGGGGTCGGCTGGGTGGTTGGGAAAGGTCCCGTCCGGATCGAGGTAGAGGCCGAGCAAAGTGGAAGCGATCCGGTCGAAGACACGCTCCACCACCACCCCCCCCATACCGTTGCCGGCGTCGACCGCCACCCGTAGCGCTCCAATGTTGTCAGCTTCGACCACCGACAAAAGGTGGTCCACATATCCGGGGATGGCATCGAGCGGGCGGGTCTTGCCCCGAGCAGCGAGAGGGCTCAGGCCCGCCTCGGCCATTTCCCTAATCTCGACCAGACCGGAGTCCATACCGACCGGCGCGGCCCCTTCCCGGCACAGCTTGATGCCGTTGTAGTTCGATGGGTTGTGGCTGGCCGTTACCACAGCTCCGGGGACGTTGTGGCGACCGCTCACGTAGTAGACGGTGTCGGTGGCCACCTCACCGAGATCGAGCACGTTCACCCCTTGGCCGAGCGCTCCCTCGATGAAGGCGCCCGCTAGGCCGGGCGATGACAACCGGCAGTCCCTGCCCACCGCCATCTCCTTGGCGGAGGCGAAACGAGCGAAAGCCGCCCCGATCCGAGCGGCGACTTCAGGAGTCAATTCCCCGTTGTCGGTGCGCCCTCTGATGTCGTAGGCCTTGAAGATGGTGGTGAGAGCAACCATTCGACCCTCCCGCGCTGCGCCGGCGAGTGTAGGAGCATGTGTCTGGCGGCACCGGACCCAAGGTCGCTCTGGGGGAACGTCTCCCCCCCGCCAACGTTGTCGTGTATGTCGAAGGTGGCCGGAAACGAGCACCTACCTACACTCGGCGATCGTGCGCACCACCGTCACCGTGGTCATCCCGATTCATAACGAGGCGGCGTTCTTACCGAGTGCCCTCCCCGATCTGCGGCGGGAACTCGACACCGTGCCCGCCCAATGGGACCTGATCCTCGTCGAGAATGGTTCCGTTGACGGCACCGCCGAGGCGGCAACGAAGGCAGTGGCCGACTGGCCCGCGCAGGTCATGAGGCATCCCGTCCCCGATTACGGTGCGTCGATGCGAGCCGGCTTCCTAGCGGCCAAGGCCGACTTCGTGGTGACGTTCGACATCGACTATTTCTCGGGAGACTTCCTCACCAAGGCTCTTGCCTCAGGTGCAGACGTGGTCATCGCCTCGAAGCGCGACCCCAACTCCACCGATCGCCGGCCGTTTCTCCGCCGGCTGGCCACTCTTGTGTTCAACCTGTTGCTCCGCCTGCTGCTCTCGTCGAGGGTGTCAGACACGCATGGGATGAAGCTCTTCAGCAGGCGAGTAGTAGAAACGCTGGCCGCCGGCGTGGTTAGCCGCCAGGACCTCTTCGACACCGAGCTCGTGTTGCGCGCTGAGCGAGCCGGATTCTCCATCGTCGAGCTGCCGGTGGTGGTCGAGGAGAGGCGTGCCGCCCGCTCATCCGTGCTGAAAAGGGCCCCGCGCACCCTACGAGGCCTTTGGCGCATCCGTCGCACCTTCGCAGTGGAAGGCATCTGATACGTCGTGCTGTCATTGGAGGCGGTGACGGCGACCGCCCGCATAACGACACCCTTCCTGTGACAGTTCGCCTACCGCCAAGGTGGTCAACCGTCACAAGAATGCAACAAGAAAGATCAGTGGCGCTGAGCCAGCGCCTTACGGAAAACCACGTCGCGATAGGCGGCGAACTTAGGCGCAATGATCGCCAGAGCCGCCACCGCGTTCAGTGCATTGAATTGCACGACGCTCAGTTCCCCCGTCAAGAGTTCGGTGCCCTTGACGATCAGCTCCGTCGCTACGAGCGCCGCGCTGTTGACCACCACGAAGCCAAGCGTTTCGCTGGGACGGGCCCCTCGCAGCTCAAAGCTCCAGCGCCGATTCAGCAGATAAGAGATCAACGTCCCGATGATGAAGGCCACCCCCACCGCCCAACCGGTGTCCCAGCCCAACCCGGACCTGAAAAGGTTGGATAGCACGAAGTAAAGAACGGTGTTGAAGATCCCGATAACGAAGACTCTTGTGAACTGGCGACGAGTTTCCGGAGTAATGAAGGTCTTCAGATAATTCTTCATGTGCGGAGCCCATATGGAGTGCGCTTCCGCCGGAAGAACTCGATCAGCCGGCTCACCAAAGCCAGCACTCCGAGGGCCGTCAGGGAAAGACCTCCCCATTCGGCCCAAGTCCGGCCGAACTCAAGGGTCACGTTGGGCTGGGTGGGCACGACCACCATCAGCGAGGGGGAGGCCCGCCATGGGCCGTCGGCGCCTTCGGCCTTCCAGTTCGGGAAGTAGGAGACCTTTATCAGATGAGGGACCCCCACGGCCGTGGTGTGAAAGGAGATGAATTCGTCGTCCACAACCACCTCGGACACGGTACCGGTGCTCGAGACTGGCCGGTCGGTTATGTCGGAGACCTCGTCGATGCGAGGCCAGCCGTCGGGACCGTCGGCCACCACCCACGTGTCCAGCAGGGCGGTGTCGTCATACCAATCCAGAGCCATCTCCTGAAATGTCGGACGGGGTGTAGCGCCACTTGAAGAGAAAAATCGGCCGACGAACCGGAGGAGCCGGCCGAATGAGCTATCGGAAGGTGCCTCGTACACGACCGGCCGATTGACGGCCACTTCCACCAGCGGACTATCGGGCAGCTCGAAGATGGTGAACGGCCCGGACTCGGTCACCTTGGTGAATCCGTCGGATTCGAGAGCCGTGGCCGTGGCCTCGGGGGTCACCGACACGTAGTAGTCGACCCCGTACAAGTCGAGATGGGGAAGGGCCCGGTCGAACTGGAAGGTGTGATATTCAAGCCCGGGGATGGGGTTCGAGGGCGCCTGGCTGACCTCGGCGGTGTTGAGGAAGTGGAAAGGGGTGGTCAGCGAGGATTCGAAGAACAGGCCTTCCATGGAGGTATGCCCCTCCGACCAATAGGGGAAGAGCATCAGAGACATGGGTGTGCCATACGGGTCGAGCGCCTTGTTGTTGGCCTCCCATTGAATCCGGCCCGGCGGCAAGGAGGACACCTCCTCCATGAGGGCCTGGTATTCCGGCCAGCGGTCCTTGCCCTCGTAGCCCTGGTAATTCCACCGCGCCCAGCCGTCGACGAACGCCACCCCGGCCAGCCCGCCCAATCCGAGCACCGCCGCGGCGGTCACGGTCAGAACCGATCGACTCGATACTGGGCCCTCCCATAGCACGGAGGTGGCCAGAGCAGCCAACGCCGCGACCGCGATCGCCCAGGGCAACCAGTTGGGGAGCTGGCCGTCAGGTCTGGCCATCAGATAGACGGCAACGGCCGAACCGGCCGCCGCCAAACCCCGAGGCCACCATCTCGAGATCCGGTCGGGCAGGCGGCGGGCGGCGTAGGTGGCACCAGCACCGACCGCGACGGCTGCGAAGTACACCACTCCGAAGTACCAATAAGGTAACAATCTGCCGTTCCACAGCTTCCAACGTTCACGTACGAACACGTCGGGAAGCCAGTCATGCAGCGCCGTTGGGAGTGGGTAGTAGATCACCGGGATGAGAGTTGCCGTGATGAGCGGTGCGACCCGCGGTGTCCGGACGCCCGCCCACACCATCCCCACGATGGCCAAGGGCAGGAGCAGCCAGATCTCGATGGGCAGGAGTTCGTCCCAGGAGCGAAGCGGAGTCCAGGCCATGTCGGAGGACAACCCGATCCTGGCCACTAGAGGCAGGGCCCAGATGGCCGCAATGGCAAAGCCCCAGAACCATGCCGACACCGTCCGCCTGGCCCCGTCCTTCCACCACAGGATCGGTATCGAGGCCAGCACTACCACGATGGTGGTTAGAACGTGGGAGAGGGCGGTGGCGGCTAGGGCCACCGCTGCCCAGGTCAGATATTTGCGATCGTCCCGAACGGCTCTGACCAAAAAGCCCAGATAGACCAAGGACAAAGTAAACGACCAGGAGAACGAGAACTCTCCGGCCAGCGTTGAAGCAATGTTGGCCCCGTAGATGTTGAAGCTCTCCATGAAGACGAAGGTCGCCGCGGCGGCGGCCGTTACGGCCGAAACCGTCGATCCCAGCCGAAGGCTCCGAGAGAGGAAGAACGTGGCCGCTGGCAGCCCGATCAACCCCAGGATCGTGACGATCTTGAACGCAACGCCGTAGGGCATGACCAGGTCGAGCAGCACTATGACGAGGGAGGGCAGCGGGAAGTAGAAGTAGTAGATCGGGAATCCGGCATACCAATCGTTGGACCAGCCTTGGATCTGCCCTTGAGGGAGCAGCACGTCCCGCAGGAAGGCCGGAGCGAGCACGTGAGCGCCCATGTCGCCCCCGGTCGGGGTGTTGGCCGAGATGATGAGCCAGGGGTTCATCACGATCAGGATGACGAGGGCAGTGCCACCGATCGTGAGGAGGGCAGTCCAACGTCCGGTCGGTAAGATCAGCTTCGGACCCGATGCGGCCACCGCCACCCCAGTCCCTGGCTCAGCGCTTGGCTCGGCGAGCGAGTTCGAGAACCTCTCTCAAGTCGATGAACTCCCCGTCGCGATCCCACCACTTCTCCTCGCACTTATGACAGGAAAAGAAGGTCACCTCGGTGGTATCGGCCAACTTCTGTTTGATTTCGATCACGTCCGTGGACGCGCATTGTGGACATTGCATATGGGAGTATCCGCCTGGTCCGGCCCGAACCAGCCTAGCGGCGCCCGACCACAACGACAGACCATGGGTCGCTCGGCCTAGTGCTCTGTCTGGGAAAGAGCGTGAGGGTATCGGCGCTATTTCCCAGACGGAGCACTAGGTACCTTCCTTGAGGAGTCGGCCAACATAACGGCTGCGACGCTTGCCGTCCTCACGCCAATAGGCGTACCAATACGGACCGTGAGGGCAGCGCGTGCAACCGGTTTTCCCGCACCGTACGAATTGGCTGCGCACGGTGACTTGGGGGTCAGCCTCAACCATCGCGCCGGCTTTGGTCAGGCGGGTGCGGGCAAGGATCATCAAACGGGAGAGCTCATGATCGTCGAGGTCATTGACTGCGTCGATCAGTTCACGATCGAGAGGCACTGGTCAGGCAACCTCCAGCGGTACAAACAACCGATAGATGTTGCGCCGGTCGGTGAGGGTCCAGCGGAGCGGCGGCGTCAGCCGGTCGGCGTGATCGCCGCACATCGGATAGGCACCGATCGGGGGTTGAACGCCATCCAAGTCCTCCAACCAAATGGCCCGTAGGGAGTAGTCGAAGCTCATGGAACCCGATGCCGGAGCCCCGCAGCGAACGCAAGCGGTGATCATGAGCCCACCCTAGGAAGAGGGAGCCCGCTGTTCAAGGATCGCCGCCGCTCGCTTCAGCCAACGCTTGCTGGGCACGCCAGCAAATCGACGTTGCCGACCGCTCGCGGCTGTGATGACCACCACCGGGACTGCTTGGATCCCCGCCGCCGCGAAGAGCTGGTGGTCGGTGTTGGCGTCTAGTTCGTGCCAGTCATCTCCCATGACCTCTCCCAGTACGCGGCGCGCAGGTGGGCATTCGCCACAGGCCGTGGATCCGAACAACACCGCCCCGGCCGGCAGTCCCTGGATGGGCGCCAGCCGATGCCGAGAGGCCGCCCTCCACCAGCCGGCGCCGGCCACCGCCGTCACGGCCAAGCCGAGAGCGGCCAGGCGGAGCCAAGTTTCAGCCATCGAGCAAGCGTCCCGTCGACATGTCGATGGTGTCGCCCAAGTTCCTCGTCCAAAGCACGACGACCGGCTCGGCAGCTTCGACCAAGACTCCCGGCGAAAAATCGCCGACCAACTCGATCGGGTTCACCATCCCCGGCTGCAATTCCACCGCCACGACCGGGCCGCGATCGCGGAGGGCACGAATCGACAGCGGAGTCGGCTGGGCCCCCCCGTAATACACCCACAGGCGATGTACGGCCTCGGCAGGAAGGCCCACTCCTGGTATCAACCATCGTCGACCGGCGGCGGGGGCGGCGGGGGCGGCTGCCTGGCTTAGCTCGGATTCGAGAACCACCGTCGCCGCCACCGGGGCAGCGGCCGTGACCCGCAACGCCAAAGCGGAGGAGGAGGCGCCACTCAGGTCGACGGAAATTACGCCACCGGAAGAGATCTCGCTCGGGAGGGGGGGCATCTCCACGTCGGCAGCGAACGACTCAACCTGGAAGGGCACTGCCAGTGGTGAATCGGTGGAGATGACAAGCCGGCGCGTTCCCTCGCCCCATTCAGGGAGAACCACCAGCCATTCGTCTCGGCCCGCCACCCCCTCCCACAAGGCGGCGTCGGCCCCACCGGTCTGCAACAAGGCGGGCACTACCTGTCCGTCGCTTACTTCGACGGTGACGGCCAGTAGGTCGCGGAGAGGCAGCTCCCCCGCCAGGTCAACCACCGCCACGGACCGAGGGGCAAGTTCCAGCGAGGCCAATCGGGCCACCGAGTCGAGACCGAGCTCGCTGGCCGAGCGGACGGCCACCCGAGCCGGGCCGGCAAATGGGTTGGCAATCACGAGGTCCAAAGCCTGACCAGACCGGCTGCTGCCCCCTGGTAGTAGCCACAATGATGAGCGTTCCATGGGACAGGCGGCTGCCCCGGTCCGTTCGTCCAGGCCCACCAAGAGCGCCGCGGCGCCGGCCGCGGTAGGCATCTCCAGGGCAGCGGGCGTCAGCCCTTCGGAGACGACGCTCCCCACCTCCAGCCATCCGCCCCCGGCTTCGGTCACCTCGATGGGGTGTGAGCGCTGCTGGCTGCCTCGCAGGGTGAAGACGGCCAGCGCCTCACCGGGCACCTCGGCGGCTACGGCGATCTGGCTGGCGCTCCGATCATCTGCTCGAACTGCCGGACACACCGCCGCCTGCCAGGGCTCGGGGGGGGGCAGGATGACGTCTACGGTCGGACCCGGAAGCAACGGGATGGCCGCCGCCATGCTTCCGCCCACCACCAGGATCCCGATGAGCCGTTTCATGGCCCACCGGCGGGGGCCCGGGGCCCTTCGCCCTGCTCACCGGCGGGGGCCCGGGGCCCTTCGCCCTGCTCACCCGCGGGGGCCGCGGACCTGTTATCGGGCCGCCCATACGCAGCCAGCGCCGCCAGTAGGCATACCCACAAGGCAGCAGCGATCGCCCCCCACCGATAGATCGGCTGGGGGGCGAAACTCACCGTTGGTCCTGCGGTGCCGATCAGATTCGCCCAGCCGTCCTGGCTCCAGGTGTCCGGGGCGGTCCCGCCCCACCGCGGGTCGGCGTTCTCCGCCAGCCGCACGTCCCCGCCGGTTGCGCCGGAATAGCCGCGATCCATCCTTAGCCACGGCCGACCGGTTTGGCCGACGGCCACGGGCCGGGCGTTCTCATTGACGTAGGCGGTGAAGTCCGGGCTGATGGGAAGGGGGCGAAGATCGATGCTGCGACTTAGATCTACGTCGGCTCCGCCCATCACAACGACCCAGCGGATCCCGTAGCTCGCCAACCCGAGCCCGGAGCGAAGCCGACCCCCCCCCAACAGGTTCCTGACCTCGTCGTCCAACAGGTCGTCGCCGAGTCTCGGCTCGGGCAGCCAGGCTTCCGTGAGCCGAGGAGAGGGCGCCCACACCAAACGATAGCCAAGGCCGTCGATCGAACGACTCTCACCAGGGAGAAAGCCGGCAGGTCCGAACACGAGCGCCCGGTCGGCGCCGTGCTCTGGAGCCAGACCGGCCGTGAATGCCAACACCTCTCCGATCGACCCGCCCGGAAGGTTGGCCGTTCCGTCGACGAGGCTCGGGGCGACGGTGGCCAGCAGAGCCAAACCGGCAAGGCCGACCAAGCGTCTGGGACCGGTTCTCGTAAGAGTCTCGAGGCAGGCTCCGGTCAAAAGGGCCAGTCCGAGCGACGCCGCCGCCATTAGACCGACCGTTGGCTCTCTGCCGAGGCCGGGTGTCAGCGAGAGCAGCACGCCGATAGAGGCGGTAGCCCCCCCCCAGAGAGCGGCGGGCAGCAACGCCGGAGGCGCCGCTACCACCGACAGCACCAGCGCCGCGGCGGCCGGTCCCAACCACCACCACGACACCGCCGGGACCACTGCGGCTCCCCCACCAACCAGGGCATCCAGGCTGGTGCCCATCGTCCACGGCATCAATGCGAGGGCGGCGGCTAGAACCCCCAACCCGGCGGCAAGGGCGATCGAAAGATGCCGGAGCGCGCCCGACGCCAGGCCCAGCAGTACCACGAGGATTGCGGCTGGACCCGCCAGCGGCAGGAAGCAGGAGGTCAACGTGACCGGAAGCGCGGTCCGCGCCGCCCAACCGAGGCGAGCCCGTAGGGTGGCGGGAAATGGCCGGCAGAGGCCGACGACGGCCCACGGAAGAAAACCGGCCCCAACAATGCCGGGCCAGTAACCGGCTTGTCCAAGCGAGGCAGCGAAAGGACCCAAGCCTCCCACCGCGCCCGCCAAGTATCTCCACGGTCCTTCACATCCAACTATTTTCAGGAGCCGAGCCGTTCCGGCGATTGCCATCAGCAAGGCACCGACGGTTATCAAGGTCATGGTGAGCGGGCCCCGACCCAACAACACCAGTTGCAGTGCCGCGGTCACGCCGATGGTCGGATGAAATGGTTCAGGGCTCCCCAACCCGGCCGAATTCCAACCCCCGGCATAGCTGAGGAGCGTCGACCACGCCGAATCCGGCAACGGCAGGGCGAAGCCGACGTCGGGAAGCCCGTCGAACCAGATCGAACGAGTCGCCGCCAGCACCAATGCCGCCCCGACCCCGGCCGCCACCACCACCGGACTCCGCCAGGCGGCCCTCGACCGCTCGAGGAGGCTTTCGGGATCCTCTCCGACCCAACGGTCGAGCCGCGCCCCGAACTCAGAACCGAGCTGACGCAGCTCCACCGACCCTCGCACTTGATATCGGAACAGCTCCTCGTCCGAGGCCTGGCGGATCGAAGCGAGCGCCCGCCGCGCTCGTATGAGCGAAGGAAGGTGGGCCAGGTTCCAGCCCGACGCAAGGAGGTGGCCGGCCAGCCGCGTCGGCGAACCGAGCAACAACC
>CAYUKI010000024.1:0-13595 GCA_964445235.1 uncultured Acidimicrobiia bacterium
AGGTCCTGGCAGACCTGGGAATGGGTGCCGAGCAGACCAGCAACTGCCGGGCGGCCACGGGAGCCCTCGCCAAGGAGTGCCACGCCGGCGGAGCGGTGCAGATCTACATCAATCCAGTGCTTCCGGTCGGTCAGACCTACGCCGGAGTTCGCCAGCAGATAGTCGATGCGTTCACCAATCTCACGGACCCGGCCAATCCCGGTAAACAGGTCGTCGACGCGGTGTTCGTCAAGGAGCAGCTGCG
Source organism: uncultured Acidimicrobiia bacterium (assembly GCA_964445235.1). GTDB lineage: Bacteria > Actinomycetota > Acidimicrobiia > Spongiisociales > ZC4RG35 > CAYUKI01. The sequence goes on from CAYUKI010000024.1 coordinate 245, forward strand.
CGACGTCGACGGATCCGACTCCCTCCATCCCAACCGTTCGGGCGACGTAGTAGTTGTCTTCCGGCCCCCGTATCAGTCGGATGCCACGACTCCCGGGCTGACGTTCGCGTTCGCGCAGTTCTTCGGCCAGCACGGTTATCTGCCCGACCTGGTGGACCTCGAGCACAACGTCAACATGCACGGTGTGTTCTTGGCGGCCGGTCCGGGTATCCGCCACCAAGACCCGGTGGGGGGGATTCGTGCCATCGACGTGGCACCCACGATCTCGTTCCTGTTGGGCTTCCCGGGGCCGCAGAACGCCCGAGGCCGCATCCTCTACAACCTCTTCCCGTCAACCGGTCGGATCAAGGAGGCCACCATCCTCCAGATCAGCGACTGGCACGGACAGCTGACACCGCTGGCGGAAACAGCCGACACCTTCTTGGCGCCGACATTCTCAATTGGCGGATCTGCGTTCTTGAAGCCCTGGTTCGACTGGTACCGGGCTGAAGCGCTAGGCGGTTCGATCACCGTCGCCGGGGGCGACTCGGTAGGTGCGACGCCGCCGATCTCCAACTTCTTTGGCGACACACCCGCCATCGAAGCCCTGAACATGATGGGGTTGTCAATCGACGGGCTCGGCAACCACAACTTCGACCGCGGCCAAACCTATCTGCGCAGCACGCTGATCCCACTGGCCGATTTCCCGTATGTGTCGGCGAACCTATTGGACCCCGCCACCGGCAAGACGCCGGCCGAGTGGAAGCCGAGCCACGTCTTCGACACGACGTTTGACGGGTTCAAGCTGGCGGTGGTCGGGTTCTCCAACGAGGACCTGACGAGCCTGATCTTCCCCGGCAATCTCGACCCCTTCGTGGTCGCCGATCAGGTGGCCACGGTGCAGGCGGAGGTGAACCGGTTGCGCGCCAAGACCAAGCCCGGCGTGATCATCGCCCTCGGCCATGAAGGCGCCACTGCCGGAACGTTCAACGATCCGACCGGGCCGTTGCCCGACCTCGCCGATGCCCTCACAGGTGTGAGCGCCGTACTCGGCGACCACTCCGACTTCCAGACCATCGACGTTCGCCCCAACGGCACCCTGATATCAGAGAACCTGAGCAAGGGAAGAAGGTTCACCCGTATCCGGATCGCGGTGGACACCAGCACCAAGTCGGTCGTCTACATGACGGCGGACTGGCACAAGCCCTGGGACATCGGGGTGACCCCCGATCCTGGGATCCAGTCGTTCATCGACGGGCTGAACACCCAACTGGCTCCGATCTTCTCGACCGTGATCGGCAACTCGACGCGGTTCATCCCGCGGGCCGACGCCTGCGGGCAGTCGGCCGGTAGAACCTGCGAGTCGTTGGTCGGGAACGTCACCACCGACGCCATGCGCACCACCTACGACACCGACTTCGCCATCACCAACTCGGGTGGTCTGCGGACGGACCTGACCTGTCCGACCGCCGACACTACCTCGGACTTCTGTCCGTCGTACGTCCCGCCGCCCTACCCGATCACCAGAGGGCAGGTCCTGGCGGTGCTGCCGTTCGGGAACGTCGTCTCGACCCTGACGATCAACGGGGCCGAATTGAAGACCTACCTCGAAAACGGGGTGTCGGCGATGCCGGCGGTCAACGGTCGGTTCCCGCAGGTCTCGGGGTTGTGCTTCACGTACAACATCTCGGCGGCGGCCGGCAGCAGGGTGACCGGAGCGGTTCGACAGGCGACCGACGGCTCGTGCACCGGTGCGGCCATCGATATGACGGCTGGCTCCACCTATACCCTGGCCATCAACGACTTCATGTCTGTCGGTGGCGACGGATACCCTGTGGTGGTGTCGAGAGCGACGACCCAGGACATCATGGACGAGGTGCTGGCCGACTACATCGTCGCCAATACGCCGATCAGCCCTGTAATCGGGGGAAGGATCGTGTGCACGACCGGGGGCAGCCCGGCGTGTCCGGTGGTGACGCCGTAAGAGAGCCGAGGAGAGGTCCGGGCCCGCTATCGGTGGGCCCGGACCTTCAATCCGTCAGGCCATAACGTCAGGCCAGAACGGCGCGTCGTTCGATCTTGTCCCACGCCGCTTCCATGAGCTCGGACTCAAGCTTCCGCAAGGCCCGGGCGACGGCGAGCTCTTCGCCGATCAGCGGCTTCTGTGGGTCGGAAGGGTTACGACGGGCCTGTCCGATCGATTCGAAATGCTCGCCCCGCAGGTCGAGCACGGCTGTGGCCCGAGTCTCCCGCTCATCCTCGACAACGTGGATCGAGAGGGTGATGTCCTTTTCCATCCACCGCCTCCTTTCACCGATCTGGAATTCCCTTCGCCAATGGAATTTCGCCTCTGGGCAATCGTGAGCGATTCGGTCTTCCGGCCGTAGGGCCCAAAGCCACCTTCGGCACGGTGCACTGGCGTCAGACCGATGGGGCCAGGTCCTAGAGGGCCCACAGAACGACGGCCAGAAGAAGCACCCCGGTGCTGATAGTCAACACCCTGACGGGTGTGAGTTTGCCGGGAAACCTGGCCGCCACCAGCGGTTCGACCAAGGCGACCGCGGCCAGCAACACCCCGAGCGCCGAACCAACCACCAGCACGGTTGCCAAGAGGTTGCGGAGGAATATCGCCAGCAGCAGGAACAAGACCGCCGCGCCACCGACCCACTTCTGCTTGGACCGCGTCAGCGCCAGCTGTTTCAGCTCGCGGTAACTCTTCTTTGGAGCCTCAACCTCAGCCTCGGGCTCAGGCTCGTTGGTGTTGCCCATCAGACCGACGGCAGTGGCAAAGCCGATCGGGTCGTCTGCCTTGAAGACCAACTCCTCGCCTTCGGCTCCGATATGAAACCCGTCGGTCCGCCGAGCGATGTCGAGTTCCCCGAAGGGCCAATTGCCGAGTTCGTGGGCCCCGGTGCGAACGGCAACAGATCCGTCGCTAACCGCCACCTCGCCGGTCACGGCGGGGCCGGCGTCACCGACCAAGTGCAATGAACCCTGGAATTTGGTCATAAAAGAGTCCCCTTGTCGCCACAGGCTAAACGGTGGCGGTCCCGATTAGAAGCCCCGATTCGGCAACGGGCACCGGGTCCCCGCCGGGAAGGTTGTCGGCGACCCCTCCACCCCGAGCACCCAACCGGGGATCCCCCCGATTCCACCCAGGGCCTTCCTGGCCGATCCTTTGGAATCATCAACCAAGGAAAGGCAATGTCGGTTCGCCAAGAACAAAGCGGCGAGGTAGGCAAGAATCTGGCCAGATTGGGGCTTGGGCTACTGCTCCTCGGCCTGGTCTTCCTTTTCCGCCATTCCATCGAGCAGGGTTGGATCGGCCCTGAGGCCCGCATCGCCCTCGGCGGGTTGATCGGTCTGGTGATGGTGGCGACCGGGGCGCTCGTCCCGCATCGCCCGGTCTTCGCCCGGCTCCTGCAGGGAGGAGGGGTGGCCGCCCTCTACCTGACGGCCTTCGCCTCACACCGCGTCTACGGGATGCTTGGAACCACCACGGCCTTGGTCGTCCTGGCGGCGATCTCGAGTTTGGGGGTGGGTCTGGCCTTACGCGAGCAGGAGGAATCCCTGGCCGTGGTCGGTTTGCTCGGGGCACTCGCTGCTCCCGGCCTAATTGGTGGCCGAATCGAGGGACCACTGGGCGATGTTGCCTACATCGGCTTGGTGATGCTGCTCGGCGCCGGCCTGTACTGGTTTAGACCTTGGTACGCCACCCTCCTCACGGCCGCGGTGGGAGGCTGGTCGCTGCTCGCCTGGCAGGTGTGGGAGTCGACCACCAACCAAGCGGTCATCTTCGGGGTGGTCAACGGTTATCTCGCCACCTTCTTGGTACCCCTGGTGGTCTCCTGCCGGCGAACCGACCAGTCACGTCCGGCGGTCTCGGCCGCGGTGCTGGCCTCAGCGGTCGTGCCGGTCGTCTCCGTCGTTCTGATGGTGGCGGGGACCGATTTCGACCATCGTCATCTGGGACTGGTGGCACTGAGTCTGGCGGCAATCCATCTGGCCCTCCGGCCAGGAATCCCTCGACTGGGTGGTGCCGCCGCCGTCGCCGATACTCAGTTGATCCCGGCCGTGACCCTGGCCGGCTTCGCGGCCGTCCTGACACTCGAAGGCGACATACTGCTCCTCGCCCTGGCGAGCCTCGGCATCGGCATGGTGGTGGGGGGAAGCCGAACTCGTCTCGAACCGCTGACGGTCCTCGGCCACATGCTCTACATCGTGAGCGCCGCGATACTCCTGGCCGCCACCCTGGGTACGGCTCCCTCTGCGCCGCCCATCGTGAACGAACCGGCCTTGGTCAGACTGGCGGTGCTGTCACTAGCGGCCGCCGCCGGCTGGCTGATAGCAGGCGGCGATGATCTCGATCAGACGATGGCCAAGGCTTATCGAGCAACCGCATACGTGGGGCTGCTCGGTTGGTTCGGACACGAGTTCAGCGTTCTCGCCAATGGCCAGGGCTACGTGACGATCGCTTGGGGGGCGGTCGCAATCGTCACCACCATCGCCGGCCGCACCAGCGGTCGACCTGGTCTGATGCGAGTTGGGCTCGCGACGCTACTCGTGGCGGTCGGGAAGCTGTTCATCGTCGACCTCGCCATCGTCGATCCGATCTGGAGGATCCTCCTCTTTATCGGCTTCGGCGCTGGGCTGCTGGCCGTCGCCTTCTGGCTCAACAGCGACACGGAAGAGAAGAAGAACCGACCATTGCTGCCTAGTGCGCCGTCTGGTAAATAATTCGTGGGGTCTCGTGCTATTTCCCAGACAGAGCACTAGCCGCGAAAGGCCTGAATGCCGGTGATGGCGTGGCCCATGATGAGAGTGTGAATCTCGTTGGTGCCCTCGTAGGTGTAGACAGACTCAAGATTGGTCATGTGCCGCATGACCGGGTACTCCAAGGTGATGCCGTTGGCGCCGAGCACCGATCGGGCCAGCGCCGCCACCGTGCGGGCATTGCGGACGTTGTCGAACTTGCCGAAACTCACCTGTTCGGGGGTCAGCTTGCCGGCGTCCTTGAGACGTCCGAGATGCAGAGCCAGGAGAGTACCGCGCTGCACGTTGACCATCATCTCCACCAATTTCTGCTGAGTGAGCTGAAACGAGGCGATCGGCACGCCGAACTGGTGGCGCGTGCCGGCGTAGTCGAGGGCGGCCTCATAACAGGCCCGGGCCGATCCGATGGCGCCAAAGGCGATACCGAACCGGGCCTCGTTGAGGCAGGAGAGCGGCCCGCGCATGGTGTGAACGCCCGGAAGCCGCAAGGAGTCCGGAAGCCGCACCTCGTCGAGGACGAGCTCCGAGGTGATGGAGGCGCGCAGGCTCACCTTCTTGTGGATGTCGTTGGCCTTGAACCCCTTGGCGTCGGTGGGGACGATGAACCCGCCGTAGCCGTCGTCGGTGCGGGCCCACACGATGGCGACGTCGGCGATCCCTCCGTTGGTGATCCACATCTTGGTGCCCGAGAGGACCCAGTCCTTCCCGTCGCGCCGGGCCGTCGTACGCATGCCCGCCGGATCGCTCCCCGAATCTGCTTCGGTGAGCCCGAAGCAGCCGATCACCTCACCGGCAGCCATGCGGGGCAGCCAGTCTTGTTTCTGCTCCTCGGAACCGAATTCCCAGATCGGGAACATGGCCAGCGAACCTTGCACGGAGACGAAACTGCGGGCGCCGGCGTCACCGGCTTCGAGCTCTAGACAGGCCAGACCGTAGGCCGTGGAACTTGTCCCGGCGCAGCCGTACCCCTCGAGGTGCATGCCCAACAGACCGAGCGCCCCCATCTCCTTGCCCAACTCCTTGGGAAAGGTCCCCTCTTCGTACCAATCGGCCACGTCGGGGAGGATGCGGTCTGCGACGAACCGGCGAACGGTGTCGCGAAGCAGGCGTTCCTCCTCGGATAGCAGGCCGTCGAGAGCGAGGAAGTCGCGGGGGTCGGGAGTCATGGGTCGTCTCTCTGTTCGGAGGGCTCAAGTATGGCTCAACGGCTACTCGGAGTGAACATCCGACAATCCGGCCCGAGGCGTGGCGCGTACGACCGCCGGTTCGGGGGTTCTCCCTACACTCGGTGTCATTGGAGTGGCTTAAGTCGGACCTCGATCATCGCAAGTTGGGGCTGACCGACGGCCAGATGGTCGACATGTATCGCGTGATGCTGGCTGCCCGGCGCATGGACGACCGCATGTTCGCCCTCAACCGCCAGGGTCGCGCTGCCTTTGTGGTGGGTTCGTCGGGGCACGAGGCGGTGCAGGTGGCTTCGGTGTTCGCCCTCGATCCCAAGGTCGACTGGCACCTCCCCTACTACCGGGACATGGGGGTGGCCCTGGCGTGGGGGTTCACCCCCCTCCAGATCTTCCTGGCGGTCTTCGCCAAGCGCGACGACCCGCTTTCCGGTGGCCGCCAACTCCCCAACCACTGGTCCGACCCCTCCCGCCAGGTGTTCACGCAGTCGTCGTGCATAGCAACCCAGTACCCACACGCCGTCGGCATCGCCGTGGCCCTCGCCCGGGACGGACGCCCGGGTGTGGTGGTGGTGACGGGCGGGGAAGGCTCCACCTCGGAGGGCGACTGGCATGAGGCGATGAACTTCGCCGGCATCCATCGACTCCCCGTCATCTTCCTGATCGAGAACAACCACTACGCCATATCAGTGCCGTTGAGCGAGGAGGTGGCGGGTTCCATTGCGCAACGGGCCCAAGGCTACGACATGCCCGGCGTCCGCATCGACGGCAACGAGCCGCTGGTGGTGTACGAGACGATGAAAGAAGCCGTCGACCGGGCCCGGCGGGGTGGAGGCCCCACCCTCATCGAAGCCGACACCTACCGGTACTACGCCCACACCTCCGACGACGACGACCGGCTTTATCGGAGCCGGGAAGAAGTGGAAACCTGGAGACGGCACGATCCGGTCACCATCATCAAACAGTACCTGATCGAAAGGCGCCTGCTCAGCGAGGTCGAGGAGCGCAGCTTCGAGGAAGAAATCGCTGCCGAGCTGGCCGAGGCGGTGGCCGCCGCCGACGCCGCTCCCGCCGCCGACGACCCCTACAGCCACGTTTACGCCCGCCCCATCACCCCGGTCGAGCCGGAAACGGGACTGGCCCCGGTTCCCCAGGGGGAAACCGTCAACCTGATCACTGCGGTGAACCGAGCCCTCCACGAGGTGATGGCCGCCTTCGACGACACGGTGGTCTTCGGAGAGGACGTCAGCGGCGACAAGGGAGGCGTCTTCAAGGCGACCCAAGGACTCACGGATGCCTTCGGATCGCAGCGGTGCTTCAACACCCCCATCGCCGAATCGTTGATCGTCGGTGCCGCCATCGGCATGGCCGCCGCCGGCAAACGACCGATCCCCGAGGTGCAGTTCGCCGACTACCTCCACCCCGCCTTCGACCAACTCGTGTCGGAAGCCTCCCGCATCCACTACCGCTCCAATGGGTCCTGGTCCTGCCCCATGGTGGTGCGGGTGCCCTTCGGGGGAGGCATCCACGGTGCGCTCTACCACTCACAGTCGGTGGAGGCCTATTACGCCCACGTCCCCGGGCTGAAGGTGGTCGTCCCCTCCACTCCCGCCGACCTGAAGGGCCTCTTGTTCTCCGCCGTCGAAGACCCCGACCCGGTGCTCTTTCTCGAACCGAAGAAGCTCTACCGCCTGGCGAAGGGCCCCTACCCGGAGGGCGAGTGGATCGTGCCGCTCGGGAAGGCCGCCATCCGCCGTCTCGGAACGGATCTCACCATCCTCACTTACGGCGCCATGGCCCACTTCACCATGGAGGCCGTACCCGCCCTTCTCGAATTGGGTGTTTCGCCCGAGGTGATCGACCTCCGCACATTGAAACCACTTGACTGGCCCACCATCCAAACTTCGGTGCGGAAGACCAGCCGGGTCCTGATCGTCCACGAGGACAACGAGTTCTGCGGGTACGGGGCCGAGCTGGCCGCCCAGCTCGCCGACAAGGCTTTCGAATGGTTGGATGCCCCTATCCGCCGTTATGCCCTCGAGGACGTTCCCGCCATGCCCTTCGCCCAAGAGCTCGAGGACATGATGTATCCGACCGCTGAAAACATCGTCCGACGGGCCCAAGAGCTCGTCAAGTACTGACACCGGCGCCAGAAGAGCGCCGGCGGTCGCAGCCCGTTCGGTCCCTATCCTGCGCGCTCCATGTCCCTTGCCGAGGTCATAACCGAATGGGTAGGCGACGCCTTTGCCGCCCTTGGCCTCGATCGCTCCTTCGGTGAGGTGGTCGTTTCGCAACGAGCGGAGCTCGCCCAATTCCAGTGCAACGGCGCTCTGCAAGCGGCCCGGCCGTCCGGCAAGGCACCCCGGGAGCTGGCCGATGGGTTGGTGAGTTTGCTGGCAGATCGACCCGAACTCAAGGCGGTGTCGGCGGCAGGACCCGGCTTTCTCAACCTCACCCTCACCGACGAGTTCCTTGCCGGCTACTGCCAGAAGCTCGTACATAATCCACGGCTCGGAGTCCCGCTCACTACCCCCCCCCTCAAGGTGGTGGTCGACTACGCCGGGCCCAATGTGGCCAAGGCCATGCACGCCGGCCACCTGCGGGCCACCATCATCGGCGACAGCCTGGCTCGACTCTTCAGGTTCGCCGGCCACCAGGTCACCCGCGATCCTCATTTCGGCGACTGGGGAGTCCAGATGGGGCTAACCATCGTCGGAATCGAGGAGAGATGGCCCGACCTCCCCTACTTCGACCCCCGGTTCAAGGGCCCCTACCCGGACACATCCCCGATCACCCTCGAAGATCTTCAAGAGATCTACCCAGACGTCTCGGCCCGCCAGGAGAACGACGAAAAGCTCGCCGAGCGAGCCCGGCAGGTGACTCTTGACCTCCAGCAGGGAACCCCCGGTTATCGGGCCCTGTGGCACCACATGAAACAGGTGTCGGAGGAGAGCCAGCGCAGGGACTTCGCCACCCTGGGTGTCGAGTTCGACCTCTGGTACGGCGAAAGCGACGTCCGCGACCGCCTCGCTCCGATGATCGAACGCCTGGTGACCGACGGGGTGGCCGAACGGAGCGAGGGGGCGCTGGTGATACGTATCGATGAACCTGGGGACAAGCGGGAGCTTCCTCCCTTCATTCTCGAGAAGTCCGACGGTGGGTTCCTCTATTCGACCACCGACCTCGCCACTGTGGAGTTCCGGGCCAAGGAACTGGGCGCCGACCTGGTCCTCTACGTGGTCGATCGCCGCCAGTCGGACCATCTGGAGGCCGTCTTCCGGGCCGCCCGGCGGGCCAGCATCGCCCCCCCCCACATGCGCCTCGAGCACATTCCCTTCGGGACCATGAACGGTCCTGACGGCCGCCCCTTCAAGACCCGAGCCGGCGGGGTCGTCACCCTCGGTGACCTGATCGCTTTGGTTATCGAGGCCGCCCATTCCCGCATCGACGAGGCCGAGATCGCCCGGGGGTATTCGACCGCCGAGCGAGAGCAGATCGCCTTGGCGGTGGGGATCGCCGCGTTGAAATTCGGCGATCTCTCCAATCATCGCAACTCCGACTATCTATTCCTCCTCGACCGGTTCACATCATTCGACGGCAAGACCGGCCCTTATCTCCAGTACGGAGCGGTGCGCATCAAGTCGATCATCCGCAACGCCGACGCCCTTGGCCTGGAGCGGGGCCCAATGCTGCCGGCGACTCATCCGGCCGAGCGAAGCTTGTTGCTCCACCTCTCCATGCTCCCGGAGGTGATCTTCCGAGCCATCGATACCCGGGCACCCAACCATGTGGCCGAATACGCCTTCGAATTGGCCGGTGCGTGGAATCGCTTCTATGACGCCTGCCACATCCTGAACCAACCCGACCTTGCCAGGCGAGCGTCGTGGCTCACGCTGGCGGAAACCACCCTCGCTGCCCTCACCCTCCTCCTCGACTTGCTCGGCATCGAGGTGCCGGAGCGAATGTGATGGCGGGAGCCGGCGGAGAGCAAGCGTCGTGACACCAGGAAAGGTTCGTGTGCGGCCGGCCCGGGTCGACGATCACCAGCCGATCTCGGCCTTCACCCAACAGACGTTTTCGTGGGGAGACTATGTCGCCGAATCGTTCCTCGGCTGGCTCGACCGTTCGGACTCGGCGACCCTCGTGGCCGTCGACGAGGACGACCATCCGCTGGCGGTGGCCCGCGTCGACCTCGTCTCGCAAGAAGAGGCTTGGTTGGCCGCGGCCCGGGTGCATCCCGACCACCGCCGTCAAGGGATCGGCATCCTCCTCAACGACGCCGGGGTGGAGTGGGCCTGCACCAACGGAGCGGTGGTAGCGCGCCTGCTGGTGGATGAGGAGAACGAGGCGCCTCACGGTCAGGTGGCCAAACTCGGTTACCGAGAGGCGGCCCGAGTCCTCCATGCGCATCGAGAGCTTCCCGAGGGGCCATCCGAGAAGACAAAGCTCTCGCGGGTGCAGTCGTCCGAAGCGGTCAGCGCCTACGCCACCTGGTCGGCTTCGGGTCTGGAGCGAGCTGCCCACCGCCTCGCCTGCCGCGGGTGGGCGTGGAGCCGGTTCGGTCTTTCCCGGTTGGAGAAGGCCGCCGCGGCGGGAGAGCTATTCAACGCTGGGGGGGGATGGGTGGTGGCCGACCTCAAGGAGGAAGGCGCTGCCGTCTGGTGGGTGGCTTGTTACCCCGAGTCGGCGCCGGTTCTGATCAAAGACGTGATCGGATGGGCGGCCGGGCGCGCCCACCGTCTGGCGGTACACACTCCGAACGTCGAGTGGCTGCGCCAACCTCTCCAGACCGCCGGATTCCAGGTCGTCCCCGCCATCGTCTACGAAAAGCCGACCGGCTGAGCAGAAACATTTGCCCAGAGACCGGCTTCCACCGGGCGGGCGTGTCAGAGCAAAATCATGGTGAGGACGGCCCAGGCCACATAGTGGAGCGGAGTCTCGGACTCGATCCACCAGACGGTCTCTCCGAATCTCCGCCGGCCCAACCAGATCCCGACTCCGGCCAGCGGAGCCGTGATCCAACCTGCTCGGCCGGCGGCGTGCAGCACCCGACGCGCCTCTTCGAACGGCTGGGGCAGGTCGGAGGTGACGCTGCTAAGTCGGGAAGCGGCCAGTAGCAGCAGGAAGCCCACCACCACCGTCGCCAGTCCGGCGGCGATCCCGGCCTCGACCTCGGTGGCGGGTTCTCCCCGCAGGCCCCGGCCGACCGGGCCTTCTGCGGCCACTCCCAGGCCGAAGGCACCAAACACGGCGATCACCAAACCCGAGCCGAGGGCGGCTCCGATGCTGGCAGTAAGGCCGATACGGACCACTCCGAACCCTTCGAGGATCACCACCGCCGCTAGTCCGACCAGCGCCGAACCGACCACCAATAGTCCGACGTCTGCCATGGATACCAGGGCGTGCCAGGCGGTGCGCACGTACCAACGCCAGTGACGAGCCGCGAGAGTGTGAGAGTGCGAGGCGGCCTGGTCCGTCATGGCCGGCCGAGGTTACCCATCTTCGCCAAGCGCTTCCCAGTACAACTCCACCGGATGGGCAATCCGGAAATGAGCGGGGAGGTGGGAGCGAAGCTGCATTTCGCAACCGGGGTTGGCAGAGGCCACCAGGCTGGATCCGGAATCGACCACCTGGGCAGCCTTGCGAGCTCCCAATTCGTGGGAAGCGGCTGGTCGGAGAAGGGAGTAGAGACCGGCGGCTCCGCAGCACAGACCGTCCGGATCGATCTCAACCGGCCGGTAGCCCGCCGCGCGGAGTATCCGTCGCGGCGCCGCCGTCTGACGCTGGGCATGCCGTAGATGACAGGGGTCCTGCACCGCCACGGGTCCGCGATCGACGCCCAGAGTGGGGAGCCGCCCCTCCTCGATGGCTGAACCGACCAGCTCGGTGACGTCGAGGACGGTCGCTGGCAGACCGCCCCCCCCCTCCGTCCAATGCCGGTACTCCTTGAGGTGCGCAGAACATCCGGCCGCGTCGGCCACCACCAGGTCGCATCCCGCGAAAGCCGCGACATTCAAAGCCGCCAGGCGCCGGGTATGGGCGGCCGCCCCATCATGGGCCGCCAAGGCGCCACAACAAACCGCCGCCCCCGGAACCACGACTCGGTACCCGGCCATCACCGCCAGCCCTACCGCAGCCCGGTGGACCTCGCCGAACAGCGGATCCATAACGCACCCAGGCAGCAGGCCCACCGTGGCGCGAGCCATTCCATCCGGCTCGACGATCCGTCCCGCCCACGTCTGGCTCCGCTCGGCACGAAGTCCGGCCAGCGGGCGCCCGAGACGAGAAGGCAGCAGCTTCGGAAACCTCCGTCCGAAGGTGGCCAGACGGGCCATCACCATGAGCAATGACCGGTTGGAGAGGCCCCGTCCGACCACCAGGTGGCGTAGCCGGCGGCGGATGTTGGGCCGCTGCACCGTCAACTCGGCTCGCGCTCCTTCCATGGCCCGGCCGAAGGGAACCAGACCCGGGCACACAGCCTCACAAGCGCGACATTGCAGACAGAACGACATCGTCTATTGGAACCACGCCGGCGGCCACCGCGCTCAAGGCCCCCAGACGACCCCGAGGGGAGCCCGGCACCCGACCGGTGAGCCGGAAGGTCGGACAATGCGGCAGGCAGAGCCCACACTCCACACACGCCGACAGTTCGGCCTTGGTGGGAGCATCGGCCGTCACCCATCCCATTAGACGCCCCCGGGGAGGCGTCGCCGGTTGAGGATTTGGTGGGGGTCGAACGCTTCCGAGAGCTTGGCCGTCAGCTCAGTCCCGGGGGGGGGAGTGCCCCACGGATCGAACTCCTGGTACCAGGCTTCGGGTGCCTGGGTAACCACCAGCGCGCCCCCGACCGACTCCGCCCAGACCCGAGCTTCGGTGGCGCCGGCGGCACCTGGAGCACCGATGCGAATCTCGCCCACCCCCACCAGCGCCAGCCATTCCCAAGTCTCGGGCAGCCGTACGCAAGCCTCCTCAAGGAGGCGAGGAGGCACCCTCAGCGAGAACCGGAAGGGTCCGTCGGGGTCGGGCGGCCAGTGGAGCCCTTCCCGGGCCGAGCCGTCCAACCGGGCGACCTGCGCCTCCACCTCGGCCCGAGTGCCGGCGAGGTAGACGTAAGACCCTCGTCGGTCGGCGAGGATCGAGAGCGGCCGGTACACACGGGCGGCGGCCGAACTCCGGTCCTCGACCGGCACCGTCATGGTTGCCTCCGGAAGCGGGGTCAGCTTCAGGCAAACCTCTGCGATGACTCCCAACCGACCCAGCGAACCGCACGCCAGTCGGGGTAGGTCATAGCCGGTCACGTTCTTGACTACTCGCCCCCCCCCTCGCACTTGCCGGCCATCTCCGGTAACCAGTCGTACCTCGAGGACTCGGTCCCGGGTAGGCCCGTAGCGCAGCCGTCGGAACCCGGAAACCCCGCT
>CAYUKI010000025.1:0-13490 GCA_964445235.1 uncultured Acidimicrobiia bacterium
TCAGGTTGGCATCGGGCGCGCTGCCGGTGGGGGCGGAGATATACCCACCGGCGGCGATGATGCGGTCGAGAGCCGAACGATCGACTACTAGGTCGCGGATGATGGGAAAGCCGGTCGCCCGCCACGGCTCGACGATGATGGTTTCGCCGTGCCGGAAGGCCCGCATGTGCAGTTGGCACGTGGCTGCGCCCCCCCAGGGTCCATGCGGTCGACCATTGATCATCACCCCACACGAGCCGCAGATCCCTTCGCGGCAGTCGTGTTCGAAGGCGATCGGCTCCTCATTTTGGCCGAGGAGACGCTCGTTGAGAACGTCGAGCATTTCCAGGAATGACATGTCGGGAGATACGCCCTCGACCAAGTAAGTGCGAAATCCACCTGAAGCATCTCGACCAGCTTGCCGCCACACCGACAAGGTGATGGTCATGGCTGACGTTCGTTCAGCCACGGTCCAGGCTCCCGTTCCCCTCCGGGCTCCGACCACTCGTCATCAGTCGGAAGTGAATCTCCGCCCACCTCATTTGTAGCTCCTGGTGGAAGGTTTCACGTACTCGAACTCGAGCGGTTCCTTCACCAAAACCGGCTCGCCTCCACCGCTCCACTGCCAGGAAGCCACGTACCGGAAGTCGTCGTCGTTGCGTTTGGCCTCCCCGTCCTCGTATTGATGCTCCTCGCGGAAATGGCCACCGGCGGACTCTTCTCGCATGAGGGCGTCACGACATATGAGCTGGGCGAGCTGGAAGAAGTCGTCGACCCTTCCGGCCTTTTCCAGCGATTGGTTCAGGTGTTCCCCGGTTCCGAGAACCCGGAGGTCTCCGCGGAACTCCTCGTAGAGGCCTGGGATCTCAGACATCGCCTTCTCCAGGCCGGCCTTGGTACGCGACATGCCGCAGTGGTCCCACATGATCTTGCCGAGCCGGCGATGGAACCAATCGACCGACCTCGTTCCCCCCCCCGCCAGGAAGCGATGGAGGCGGGTCCGCGCCTCCAGGTCGACGTCGGTGAATGCGGGATCGTCGATGGGCACGGGTTTGTCGCCGAGCATGCCGGCCAGGTGGTCGCCGATGGTGTTGGGGAGGATGAAGTAGCCGTCCGCCAAACCCTGCATCAGGGCCGAGGCTCCCAATCGGTTGGCCCCATGATCGGAGAAATTGGCCTCGCCGATGGCGTACAGCCCGGGGATAGTGGTCTGGAGGTTGTAGTCGACCCAGAGCCCACCCATTGTGTAGTGCACGGCCGGGTAGATACGCATGGGGACCCGATACGGGTCCTCATCGGTGATCCGGTGGTACATCTCGAACAGGTTGCCGTACCGCTCTTCGATGACGTTTCTCCCCAGCCGGTCGATGGCGGCCGAGAAGTCGAGGCAGACGCCGTTTTGCATGGGTCCGACGCCCCTGCCTTGATCCACCATCCGCTTGGCGGCCCGGGAGGCAACATCACGGGGTACTAGGTTCCCAAAGGCCGGGTACACACGTTCCAGGTAGTAATCGCGATCGGACTCCGGAATGTCGACAGGCTGCCGGCGGTCGGCGGCATCCTTTCCGACCCAGATCCGTCCGTCGTTGCGAAGCGACTCGGACATCAACGTGAGCTTCGACTGGAACTCGTCGCTGGGGGGGATGCAGGTGGGGTGGATCTGGGTGAAACAGGGGTTGGCGAAAAATGCTCCTTTGCGATGTGCTCGCCAGATGGCCGACGTGTTGCAGGCCTTGGCATTGGTGGAGAGGAAGAAGACGTTGGAGTAACCGCCGGTGGCCAGCACCACCGCGTGGGCAGAGTGCCGCGCCACCTCGCCGGTCGCCAGGTCGCGCACGATGACTCCCACCGCCCGGCCATCCTTGACCACGAGGTCGAGCATCTCCGCACGGGTGTGCAGACGCACGCTCCCCGCCGCCACTTGGCGCATCATCGCCTGGTAGGCGCCCAGCAGGAGTTGCTGGCCGGTCTGGCCGCGGGCGTAGAAGGTACGCGACACCTGCGCCCCACCGAATGATCGATTGTCGAGCAGACCGCCGTACTCGCGGGCGAACGGCACACCTTGTGCCGTGCACTGGTCGATGATGTCGACCGACACTTGGGCGAGGCGGTAGACGTTGGCCTCGCGGGCCCGAAAATCCCCCCCCTTGATCGTGTCGTAGAACAAACGGAATATCGAGTCACCGTCGTTCTTGTAGTTCTTGGCGGCGTTGATACCGCCCTGTGCCGCGATCGAATGAGCCCGGCGCGGGCTGTCGTGGTAGGTGAACACCTCCACCTCGTAGCCCAGTTCCCCGAGAGTGGCGGCGGCCGATGCTCCAGCCAACCCCGAGCCGACCACGATGACCGTGAATCGCCGCTTGTTGTTGGGATTGACCAGCTTGACCGAGAACCTGTGGTTGTCCCACTTGGCTTCGATCGATCCGACCGGAACCTTGGCGTCGAGGGTGATCACAGTGGCTTCAGCCATCCCGCCCAGATGGCGACGGGGAACGATAGGTTCCCGGCGGTCAACACGATGGCGACTGCCCAGGCCAGGTAGCGGCGCCACTGGTTGAAGTGTGGATGGTTAACGCCCAGACTTTGGAACAAGGACCACGTTCCGTGGAAGATGTGGGGGGCCAGCACCAGGTTGGCGACGATGTACAGCGCGGCCACGGGTGGACGGGAGAGGCTGGCCAGCAGATTGGCCTGGATGTCGCCGCGCAGATACGCCTCGCTCGCCGCCGGTCG
This sequence comes from uncultured Acidimicrobiia bacterium, assembly GCA_964445235.1. Classification (GTDB taxonomy): domain Bacteria; phylum Actinomycetota; class Acidimicrobiia; order Spongiisociales; family ZC4RG35; genus CAYUKI01. The sequence continues at coordinate 2,713 of CAYUKI010000025.1, forward strand.
GAGCCCCCAGGTCAGGTCGGCCAGGTGGAAGAGGACGAAACCCAGGACGATGAAGCCGCTCCATCGCATTGTGCGCGAGGCGTAGTTGGCGATTTGATAGTCGCGGGGTCCGGCGTACGCGATGGATCGGGCCCGTCGGTTCATAATCGTGAGACGAGTGGCAGCGTCGACGTGGACGACAGTGGCGACGAACAGGCCGGCTCGCATGATCCAGAGGGGCACGTGGCGGGGGAGGATGGGGTAGAACAGCCGCCGCAGCGCCTCTCCGTATTCGTTGATCTCGGGGATCCCGCTGATCGGGTCGACGCCCAGGTAGACCTTCAGGTTCCCAACTAGGTGGGCAATCAGATAGGCGAGAAGGATGATGCCGCTGATCGCCATCAGCCACTTCTTGCCGATCGCCGAGCGATAGAGCTCGACCAGGAAGGGGCGACGTTTGACCGTTGCTGCCATCGGCGATCGAGGATAGCCAGCGGCGGTGCCGCTTCCCGGGACGGAGCGGTGGCGCAGACTCTGGCTAGTTGGGGTTGACGCGGCCGGGCTCTGGTGGCAAACTCCACACTTGTAATTACACGCGTGTGAGGGGACCATATGCACAGCAAGCTGATCGATGCCCTGGCGGTCGGTGACCTCTCCTGGCAGGACTACGCCAACTGCCGCGGTGCCGACGCCGACCTCTTCTTCCCCGAACGCGGTGCGTCGACGCGGAAGGCGAAAGCGATCTGTAATACCTGCGAGGTCAAGGTCGAATGTCTCAACTACGCCGTGCGGATGGGCGAGAAGTTCGGAATATGGGGGGGAATGTCGGAACGTGAGCGGCGTCGCATCCGCCGGCAGCGGACGACCACCCGAAAGGTGTCCTGAGCGTCCGCCGTACGGTCAACGACACCGTGCACCGTAGCGAACGAAGGACGACCGGGCCTGACGTCCAATCTAGAATCCACCGCAGACCAGGAGGGACCCCTTGCCCGTCGGCCTGCTGCTAATCGTCATCGCCATCGTGTTGTTCGTAATCGGCCTGGCGATGCGACGGCGGCCCCGTCTCGGCGAACCGGGCGCTAAGCCAATAGGACGGTTGCGCCGAGGCGCACCAGAACCGCCGCCGGAGATGGCGGCAGCTCCTCGACCGCGGGTGGTGGAGATGCACGTCATCGGTGATGAGGCGAGAGTGACCTTCGACGTTCCGATCGCCGAAGACGACGAGATCCTCAACGAACTCCTTACCCACGAAGCCATCGAAGTGGTCAGGGAGAAGAGACATTCTCTCCCCATCGACCAGGTCACCACTGTGGTGGCGCTGGCGGGTCGTGGCGACGTACCGAGGGAGGTGGGGAGATCCCGGCTCGACGCTCCCGGACAGCTCCCGCCCCGGCTCGATATCCCATCTGTTCTCCATTTGGCCCATATCGGGTTCGACCCCATCGACCAGCAGTTCACTTCGGCGCTCCCCGAGCACGTGCCGGCGGTCGCCAGCACCTCCTCCGACGACGTGCTCGAACCCGTTGGCACCGAGCTCCGCCTGCCCAGAGCCATCGATCTCGGTCTGCGGACCCAGGGGATCGATCCCTTGGCGATGAGCGCCGGACAGCTCGTCACCGGCACCCTGAGCCTTTTCGGCTACAAGATCGCCCCCGGCGCCAGGTACGGCACATTTATTGCCGAAAAGGCCGGGGTACGCACCTACATCCGAGAGGATCAGTATCAGAAGGGCGGATATCCCGAGGTCGAAGACCTGACCGTCCGCGAGTTCATGGTCGAGTTCATGTCGTCGCAGGCCGACCGTGGGTTGTTGGTGTCCGACAAGTACGGCCCTTTCGAAATCTACGAGAAGGAGAAGCGGGAACCCCGAGTCCGTTTTGTGACTCGGGAGCGCTTGCAACGTTTTGTTGATTCGCTAGCTCTTGGCTAGCAGGACGCTGGCTGGGCATGGCGATGGCCAGGGAACCGATGGGGCCCGGCAGACGTCGTACGGGCGGAGGGTGAACGTGCGCCGTCGGGATACAATTGATTCCGAAGGAGGCCCACCAAATGTTTGGCAAACTGAGCGGACCGGAGCTGCTGCTGATAGTTGTGGTGCTGCTCTTGCTGTTCGGAGCTCGCAAGCTTCCCGGGCTGGCTCGCTCCCTCGGCGCATCCGCCAAGGAGTTCCGGAAGGGGTTGTCCGAAGGCACATCGGATGAGCCGGCGGCCGACGAGACCCCCAAGTCCTAGGAACTCCTGCCGCTCGTGCGGCGTTCCACAGGTAGCCACCCATGGCTGAGAATATCCCTCTGACGTGGGAGGAGGTAGCGCGCAATCATGGGCGGAAGATCTACAACTATGCATACCGACTGGCCGGCAATCCCCACGACGCAGCCGACCTCGTCCAAGAGGTCCTGCTCCGGGTTCGGCGCGCTCTTCCCGAGTACCAGCCTGGTTCCTTTGATGGCTGGTTGTGGCGCATCACCCGCAACGCCTTCCTCGACGAGATGCGCCGCCAAGCGCGCCGGCCGACCGTCGCCCTTCCGGACGATCCCGACCGTTTCGACCTCAACCCTTCACCGTCCGCCGACGAGGCGCTCGATTCGTTTCGAATCGGGGACGATGTCCAGAAGGCATTGTTGTCGCTCCCTCTGGAATTTCGCGAGGCAGTCGTGATGTGCGACGTCATCGGGCTTTCCTACGACGAGATCGCCTTGGCAGCCGAAGTTCCGGTGGGTACGGTGCGAAGCCGAATCCACCGCGGCCGCAAGCTCCTTCGGGAGAAATTGGTGTGAGCCATCCCGCCGAGTTGCTGTCTGCCTACCTCGATGGTGAGATCACGCCCGACGAGCGTCGCCGTGTAGTTGAGCATTTGGCTCGCTGCGGGACGTGTTATGTGGATCTCGAGTCTCTACAGGCCGCGCGGGCGGCCCTGCGGAGCCTGCCGATACTGGACCTGCCCGTCGACTTGATGCCACGGGAGCGGCATCGGGTGGTCCCCTTGCGGCGCCGCCCGGCGGTGTGGGTGGGGGCGGCGGCGGCAGCCGCCGCGGCGTTCGTCGCATTGGCGACGACTTTTGCACCCGCTCCGGGGCTGAACGTCACGGTCAACGACCTGTCGAGGCCGGCGAGCGCCCGGGCCTCGATCGACCCGTCGTTCAGTTCCGCCAAGGTGGTCCTCCCGCCGCTGCCGACGTTCCCCGAGGCCGGACAATGAAGACCCGACTTGCCGCTCTTGTGGCCGTGGTCCTGGCGAGTCTCGTTTTGGTGCCGGCCCCTGCCTGGGCCGGCGATACGGTTGGCGATCACCTCGAGATCGCCAGTCGAGCCGAATACTCGGGGGAGCAGGTCGTTTCCTGTCAGACCCCCGACGGGGTGAAGAACGCCGTGTACACCCTCATGCAGAAGGATGGCAAGTTGTACGTGTCCGTCGAGGTGGACGCCACGACGACGGTGGTGGTCGGCGGAGGCTCGTACGAGGTGCGGAATGCCGACGGCAGCGTGAGCGTCACCAGCGTGGAAGGTGCGGGGACCGTCGACATGGGAGTCCGCTACGACTCACAGGACGGCGCCATCGAACAGTACTTGGGACGTGAGGCGGTCCCTGTTGACATCATGCAAGGAGCGCTGCGGCGAGCTCGAATGACCTTCGACGCTGAGACCGGGGCGCTCTTGCGAACCCAGATCTACAACAGCAACGGTTCCCTTTACTGCGAGACGAGATTCGTCAAGTTCGTGCCGGGCGAACCAGCGGTGGCGGCGGGGGGGGGAAGCACTACCCAACCGCTGGCGGCGGCCACGGATTCCGATCTGCCGACGAAGGTGGCGGGGTTCTCCCAGCTCGACCTGTTCACCTTCAACAAGGACAGCGTGATGGCCTACTACTCAGATGGGCTCTTCTCGTTCACTCTGCTGCACTCTGCTCGCTCTGTCCAGGTGGCCGAGGTCGCCAACGCCCCGGAGGTCAAGGTCGGCGACTACAAATACAAGCGGTGGTTCGGACCGGGTCAGGTGGTCTACGTGTGGGACTCAGACGTCGGAGGCCTCGCGCTCCTTGGCGACCTCCCGTTGGATATGCAGGAGCAGGTACTTGGCAAGCTCCCCTTCCCCAAGAAGCCGAACGTGATCGTTCGGATAATCCAGTCCCTGTTCAACTAGCACACTTTTCGCGCTCTCTCTCGCCCCAGCGCCCTGTCGTTCCTGCCCCAGCGCCCTGTCGTTCCTGCCCTAGCGCTCTCTCTTGTGCGCCCTCTTATGCGTCCTCTTTTCCCAAAACGAAGGGGGGGCGGGTCAGAATTCGGGCAAGAGGACTCGGGCCGCCCAGCCCACCGGGTCCTCCAGTTCGGACGGCGATGGAACGTTCTCCGGAGAGTCCCAGAATCTTTCCACGGCCTCCATCCCGAACCGCCGTTCGACCTCCGACCAAAAGGTCGCCCCGGCCGCCGCATCGACCTCTGATGGGAGCAAATTGGGCACCGCTGGTTGTTCGCTCGGTGCGGCCGTCTGGTCGAAGGCGGACTCGATCGCAGCCAGGTCGGGAACGAGAGGCTTGATTGCGGCGGTGGCCAGCCGGCGGCCGTAGCCGGCCATGGCAGACAAGAACGCCGCTTGCGCCCGGCGGAAGGGACGAACCGCCGATTCTTCCACCAACGCATCCATCCTGTCGGCGAGGTCGTCCATCCAACCGGCGTCCTGCATCGTGGAAAGCTGCCCCATGATCGAACCCAGATCGAGCAAGGCGGTCTCTGCCGACTCAGAGATCAACCCGACCAGATGATCCCGGCACCAGCCCACCCGCCAAACGGTGCGGTGTGCTACTTCGTTGGCTGCCGCCCACAGCCGGGTCTGACGGGGATCAAGGGCGTTTTCGGAAGCGAGCCGCTCCAGGTTGGGCACCACCATCATCAGCGGGCCTTCCAACGGCAGGCCGGTAGCGAAGGCGGCTGGGGCGCTCTGTGCGAAGGTCGCCACCAGGGTGCCGAGCTGCACGCCCACGAGTGAAGGCCCGAAGGGCTTGAGGACCGCGCCCATCGGCCCGAGTTGGGTTTCGTCCACCAACACCGACCTCGCCAGCGCATCTCCCAGGTAGCTCAAACCGGTCAAGGCTCGCTCGGCCCACTCTCTCTGATCGACCGCCAGAACTTCGTCGGCGGTCGGAACCGGGAGGGCGGAAGCCTCGCCCACGCGGAATTCGGCCAGCCGGCAGAGATCCCGGCATTCCTCGGCGACGGACGGTTCGACCGGCTGTCTCTCTCCGGTCAGGTGTTTGTTGATCTCGGCTGCCAGACGCCAGTTGACGGGGCCTGGTTGGTTGAAGAGGTCAAATAGTTGTTTGAAGAGGTTCTCGTCTGTCATGGCTCTGGATACCTGCCCAGCTCCACGTCGATCTCGATGTTCTTCCCGTTTCGCAACATCGTCAGCACCGCAGTCTGGTCGGCGCGCCGCAATCGCAGATAGGCGATCAACCCGTCGAGGGTGGTCACCGGTTGTCCGTCGATGGCGATCACGACGTCATCGATACGAGCTCCGGCGGCCTCGGCAGCCGACGACTCGGCGAAGCCGGTGATGGCGGTGCCGACGGGAACGCTGGCACCGCCCTCCCCAACCTCGCTGACATTCATTCCCTCGATGCCGAGATAGGCATGGAAGACCCGCCCGTCCTCGATCAGGTCGTCGGCGACGCTCGTAACCAGCTCGACGGGAATGGCGAAGCCGAGGCCTTCGGCGCCGACGTCGCTTACCCCAATGGCCGTGGTGATCCCGATCAGGCGCGCACTCGAGTCGAGCAGGGCCCCGCCCGACGACCCCCGCGTGATCGGTGCGTCGGTTTGGATGAGCCCGTAGAGCACGTCGCCGGTCTCCACCTCGAGCGTGCGGGCGAAGGCAGAGATGACCCCCGAGGTCACCGATGGCCCGCCCAGCAGCCCGAGTGGGTTGCCCACCGCCACGGCACCGTCCCCGATGTGGAGCCGGTCGGTGGCGCCGATGGGAATGGCGGTGAGGTCGGGCCGCTTCACCGACAGGACGGCCAGGTCGGTGAGCGGGTCGGTGCCGATCAATTCGGCCGGATAGGAGACGCCGTCTGCGAACACCACCCGGATGGTGGCAGCGCCGGTGATCACGTGGTCGTTGGTGAGGATGTATCCGTCCTCGCGGTACACGACCCCCGAACCACTTCCCCCCCCCAGGCTCGACTCGACTTCCACCGAAACGATTGAAGGGAGGGCGGCTTCGGCCACCGCCGCCACCGTCGGTACTGTGCCTTGGGGTGCGACCACCAGGGAGGTGCGAACACCGAGAGAGGTGGGCGTGGCGGTGGGTAGCGAGGAAGGTTCGGAGAGCTCACCAATGGCGGCGAGGATCCCGAGGGTCAAGACGGTGCCGCCCAAAGCGCCCAAGGCAGGCCCGAGGATTGAAAAGGAGCGGCGGGGACGCCCGAAACGCTGGGGCAGCTCGTGGCGGGGTGCCCGGGGCCGATCCTTTGCAGACAGGAACTCCTCAGCAGGGCCGTTCCTTGGTGGCTGCGCCACCGTCCCGGTGGGGGGCGGCGGCGGGGAGTTGTCCATACACTTGATTGTATGGAGCAAAGGCGAGCTTCTTTTCGAGTGGCCGTGCAGGCGGAGCCACTCTCCCCCGAGGCCGCCGTCTCGGAGGTGAGCCGGCCGGAGGCGGGGGCGGTGGCGTTGTTCTTGGGAACGGCGCGCAATCACAGTGGCGCCCGTACCGGAATCACTCACCTCGAGTACGAGGCCTATCCCGAGCAGGCGGAAGCCAAGATCGGCGAAATCCTCGCGGAGGCACAGGAGCGATGGCCGCTCCTGGCGGCGGTGGTCGAACACCGGATCGGGGTCGTGGCACTTGGGCAGCCGTCGGTGCTGGTGGCGGTCTCTGCGGCCCATCGTGGCGCCGCCTTCGAGGCGGCTCGCTACGTGATCGACGAGCTCAAGCTGCGAGCCCCCATCTGGAAGAAGGAACACTGGCCCGGCGGGGGCGAATGGGTCCGAGGCGCTTGATTACTGCGAACCGCCGGTCGTACGCGCCAAGGCCTGGCGCTGATTGACGGAGGTTCGGCCAAATCGGCCACTTTCCGCCCCCCTCCCGGTCTCCCCCTCCTAACCTCGCTGCTCGGAGGTGGCGATGACGACCGTGGTCGAAAGGTCCGACGCTCCCGGCGTCGAACATGGCTACCCGACCCTTGCCAGCCGGGTGCGGGATTGGGCCCTGCGCACCCCCGATGCCGTGGCAATGCGGGAGAAAAACTACGGCATATGGCAGGAGGTCACCTGGCGTCGATTCTGGGACGATGTCCTGGCAGCCGCCTTCGGCCTGGTGGCCCTGGGGGTCGAGCCGGGTGATCGGGTCTCGATCCAGTCCGAGGACCGACCCGAGTGGTTGGTGCTGGACGTCGCCACCGTGGCGGTGCGAGCCATCACCGTCGGCCTCTACCCGACCAACCCCGCCGCCGAGGTCAAGTATCTGCTGGCCGATTCGGGCGCCAAGATCCATATGGCCGAGGACCAAGAACAGGCCGACAAGGTGATGGCGGTCATCTCCGGCCTTCCCAGTATCGAGAAGATCATCCACGTCGAACCGCGGGGGTTCCGCTCCTACCGAAATGACGATCGTTTCATCTTTTGGGGCGACTTCTTAGAGCTCGGTCGCCAACACCGCCAGGCACATCCGGGCGCCGTCGAACGACGCATGGGCGAGGCCCAACCCACCGACATCATGACCCTCGTCTACACCTCGGGCACCACCGGACCGCCCAAAGGCGCCATGCTCGACAACCGCAACGCCACCTTCTGCATGGACACAGTTGTCAACGTCGACAACCGCCTCCCCGGCAATCACAAGCCGAGCCCCGACGATCAGATTCTCACCTACCTTCCCCTGTGTCACGTCGCCGAGAGGATCTTCTCGACGTGGACCAACGCCGCCGCCGGGACGGTTCTCAACTTCGCCGAATCGATCGAGACGGTGGCGACGAATCTGCGCGAGGTTCAGCCCACACTCTTCTTCGCAGTACCTCGCATTTGGGAGAAACTGCACGCCGGGGTGCTGATCAAGGGTCGCGACGCCACCTGGGTGAAGAGAGTCTGGTTGGGCCTGGGGATGAAGATGGCCAAGGTGATCGGAAGAGAGAAAGTGAACAACGGCGGCGAACACACCGCCGTCTCCCGACTGCTCTATCTGATCGGTTACCCGCTCGTGTTCCGGGCGCTACGAGAGCGGATCGGGTTACGCCGGGTGAGGTGGGCCGGTTCGGGCGCCGCAGCGATCGCACCCGAGGTTCTCGAATTCTTCATGGGCATGGGCGTACCGGTCTACGAGCTGTACGGAATGACGGAGAACGCGGCGGTGGCGACCGTCAACTTCTGGCGGCGAGCCAAGCTCGGCACCGTCGGAGAGCCCTACCCGGGGATCGGCTTTCGAATCGACCCCGACACGGGTGAAGTGCAGACCAAACACGAAGGCGTCTTCCGCGGCTATTGGGGCCAACCCGACCAGACCGCTGCCACCTTCACCGCCGACGGCTGGCTGAAGACCGGCGACGTGGGCATCTGGGTCGGCGGCACCCACGTCAAGATCGTCGACCGCATCAAGGACATCATCATCACCTCGGGCGGCAAGAACGTCTCTCCTTCGGAGATCGAGAACAAGTTGAAAGCCTCCCCCTACGTCAAGGAGGCGATGGTGGTTGGCGACCACCGCAACTACCTGGCGGCGCTGATCGGCATCGAGTTGGAAACGGTGGGCGACTGGGCGACCCGCCGGGGCATCCCCTACACAACTTATCGAGACCTCTCCGAAAAGCCGGAGGTGATCGAACTGATCCAGGGGGTGGTGAACGAGGTCAACAAGGACTTCGCCCGAGTCGAAACCATCCGGACGTTCCGGATGCTCGGAAAGCAGTTGGATCACGAGGATGGGGAGCTGACTGCCACCCAGAAGCTGAAGCGCAAGGCCATGGAAGAGATGTTCTCGGAGTTGATCGATTCGATGTACCGATGAGCGCTCCGCATGGGGGGGGGCCGGCCGCGTGGATGCTCCTTTTCCAAGTAGAGCAGCCGAGCTTCTTGGAAAAGTTGCCCGACGCGCTGGTGGCTGGTATCTCGGCGGGAGCGGTCTACGCCATGCTGGCTCTCGGATTCGTGATCATCTTCAAGGCGACCCAAGTGATCAACTTCGCCCACGGGGCATTGTCGGCCACCGGAGCCTTCATGGTGGCGGCGCTGGCGACGGTCCTGCGTTTTCCCGGTCGTTTCATCGAGGGCGCACCCAAGGCGGTGCAGTGGGGCCTGTCGGCCCTCCTCGCCGTTTTTGCCGCTGCGTTGCTCGGCATGGCGGTAGAGCGGTTGTTCATCCGTCCCATGGTGGGAGAACCGCTCTTCACGATTGCCATCATCACCCTCGGGATCGACGTTGTTATGCGCACCGTCACCAGCGACTTCATCGGCACCGACATCCGTCCACTCGGCGATCCTTGGGGTGCCAACAGCTTTGAGTCGGGCCCGTTCCGAGTGGCGCATTCCGAGGTCGCCCAGATCGTCGTTGCCGTCGTCTGCTTGCTCGGAGTCTGGATCTTTTTCCGGACCCGGTTCGGGGTGGCAATGAGGGCCACCGCCTACGACCAAGAGGCCGCCATGACCCAGGGCATCAAGGTGGGGCGAATCTTTTCGGTGGCTTGGGGGATCGGCGCCGGGTTGGCGGCGGTGGCGGGGTTGTTCGCGTCGGTGTTTCCGCGTTCGACCGGGGTGTCGAGTTTCACCGCTTTCGTGGCGCTGGGGGTGTTCCCGGCCATCATCATCGGCGGCCTCGATTCGGTGCCGGGGGCGGTGATCGGGGGCTTCATCATCGGCCTGGCCGAGGCCCTGGCCGGTTCCTACCTGACCTTCGATTTCCTGGGGACCGGGTTTGCCGGGGTCTTCCCGTACATCGTCATGCTGGTGGTGCTGTTGGTCCGGCCCTACGGGCTCTTCGGCACAGCGGAGATCCGACGGGTATGAGAGGCCGGCCGCTCCTCTTCACCAAATACGCGGCCGACCAAGCATTGCTGCCAACCGGCACGAAGAAAGTGATGGCCGCCATCTTCGTAGCGCTGTTGGTGTCGATCCCTTTCGACCTCATTCCGGGCCTCGGCTTCCTGGCCGCCGACGACTGGCTGAAGACCCTGACCCGGGTGTTCATCTTCGCGATTGGCGCACTCGGCCTCAACATCCTGACCGGGTTGGCCGGTCAGGTGTCGCTAGGACACGCGTTCTTCATGGGAATCGGCGCCTATGCCGCTGCTGTGCTCGGCGCAGCGCCGGGAGCTCTGTGGGGTTTCGGTCTCCCGATCTGGATCTGGCTGCCGGCCGCCGGTCTGGTGGCAGCCCTGGTGGGCGTTATCGTCGCCCCCACCGCGGTACGGGTGCGAGGGCTCTACCTCGGCATCGTCACGCTCGCCCTGGTGGTGATCGGTGGTTGGCTGTTCCGCAACACCGAATCCGCGACCGGCGGGTCCCAGGCCGGTCGCAACTTTCCGCCCTTCGAGCTGAGGTTGTGGCAAGAGGAGAAACCGTTTCTCAGTTTCGCAGAGGATGGTCCCTGGTTCGGCATCGACCTCTCCGCCGAAGCCAAGACCTACTTCTTTCTCTTGGTGCTCGTGGCGGTGTTCACGCTCGTCGCCAAGAACATCCAGCGAACCAGGGTGGGGAGAGCGTTCCAGGCGATTCGGGACCGGGACGTGGCGGCCGAGATCATGGGGGTGGACGAGTTCCGCTACAAGATGCTCGCCTTCGCCATTTCCTCATTCTTTGCCGGGGTGGCGGGGGCAT